>LUSG01000001.1 GCA_001629395.1 Gammaproteobacteria bacterium REDSEA-S15_B12
CTTGTTCTACTGCAGCTGCGTCACGTATCCAGCTTCGATTGGTAATGATTCTAGATAGTTCGTCTCGATCGCTGATTGTAGCGATGGCGTCCGCGACAGCGTGGTTGTTGCTCCCAGCGTCTGTCCCCAACCCCTGTAGCCATCGAGCGAATCCGGGAATAGGCGAAAGAGTTGAGTAGACCTTGATTTGCTTGTAGTCGCGGCTCAATCTATCCACAACCCGCTTGATTAGAAAATTTCCTAGCCCCACTCCATCAAGACCGGACTGTGTTGCTGATATTGAATAGAACACAGCTGTGTCGGCTTCATCCAGATCAACTTCAGCACCCTGAACACTCAGTAGGTTTTCAATGTTGTTGGGAATTCCGTGCGTAAGTGCTACCCAAACAAATATCAGGGGCTCGTTAGGCATCTGTGGATGAATAAATGCATAGCAGTGGCGGTCACTTGCCGCTAAGCGGTGCTTGATGTCACGCCAAGAGCGTATTGGATGGACTGCCTCATAATTGGCAAGTGATTCTAATAACGCTGCCGGTGCATCCCACGTGATACGACGAAGTTTCAGAAACCCAATATCAAACCAACCTTCCAACAGGCTCTTGAATTCTCGATCAAAGGCATTGAGATGCGGATCCCTACCTTTCATCGAACGCAATTCAGATCGCATGTCGAGTAGAAACTTGACCCCTTCAGGTAGATCATTAAATTGGGTCAACAGCCGAATCCGCGGTGAACGAAGCGTCTTGCGTATTAGCTCTTCAGCGTTTAATCGATCACTCTCTGGGTCAGGATTGGAACTCAGCTGAATCCAATCATCAACAGCATTTCTTAGCTCGACGGCATCTACTCCGTAATCAGTAGCGAGTAAACGGATAAAGCTTCTACGACCTTCAAGGTTGAGGTCTAAATACACTCGACCCAGTTCTAGTGCGCGGCCATGGGCTGATACTGTGCCTCCAGTGCCCAAGAGGCATGCATCAATTCGACGGCGAACCAGATGATAGTCATCCGGCGGGAGCTCCGGCCGAATTGCACCGGTAATCCTGCTGCGCGCAGTTTGGCCGACATCAACCCAAGCTTGTCGCAATTGCTTCAGGCTGTGGCCTAGCGTTAACTTTCTAGTGGCTAACATTTTTCGTATTTTAATTCAGGACGATTTGAATTGTAGGACCTGGATTATTAGTGTTGGCAGTTAGTTAGCGGTTACCAGTAAATTCGGGGTAGGCTTCGAGGCCGCATTCACTGACATCCACGCCGCGGTACTCGTCATCTTCACTCACTCGTAGACCGGCCAAGGGCGCTTAAGTTGATATCTGAATTAGTCAATGGTACAGCGAGCAGACCCCAGATCCCGACGGTGCCATGAACCGAGATCGCGCCCACCGGGTCATCAATCCTGAGACGGTCCAGGCCAAGAACGGAGAAGATGACGATAATGCCGCCGACAGCGCCAATCAGTGTCGCGAGCAGCGGAGAAGGGGTGAGGGGTTCAGCAGTTATCGCGACCAGACCTGCGAGTGCGCCGTTGAGTACCATCGTCAGGTCGGCCCGGCCAAGGACAACACGTGCGGTGATCAGCGCAGCGATCACACCGCCGGCTGCAGCTGTATTGGTATTGACAAAAATTGCAGCCACTGCGTTAGCTTCACCGGTATTGGAGATGATCAGTTCAGAGCCACCGTTGAAGCCGAACCATCCGAGCCACAGGATGAAGGTGCCGAGTGTGGCCAACGGCAGGTTGGCACCGGGTAGGGCATTTATCTTGCCGTCCTTGCTGTATTTGCCTTTACGGGCGCCAACCAGAATGACACCAGCAAGTGCGGCCGTTGCTCCTGTGAGGTGAACCACGCCGGAACCGGCAAAGTCGCTGAAGCCGAGTGCGTCCAGAAAGCCGCCACCCCACTTCCAGTAGCCCTGCAGGGGGTAGATAAAACCCGTCAAGATTACGCAGAAAGCCAAGAATGGCCACAGTTTCATCCGTTCAGCGACTGCACCCGAGACGATAGACATGGCTGTGGCTACAAAAACCACCTGAAAGAAAAAATCTGCCCGGCCTGAATAGTAGGCGCCATCGTACCAGGCCTCGCCTTGGACGGATAACACTGACGCGACCTCGTGATCGCTACCAAGAAGGAACGAAAGGCCAGGCAATACTGAGTTGAAGACCTCAGCCGGGTACATGATGTTATAGCCCACGAGCATGTACATGGTGCATGCAATCGCGTAAAGGGCAACGTTCTTGGTCAGAATTTCGGTTGTATTCTTCGCACGCACAAGCCCTGCTTCCAGCATGGCAAATCCAGCCGCCATCCACATGACAAATGCGCCCATGACAAGGAAGTAGAAAGTGTCCAGGGCATATCGAAGGTTCATAATATCTTCCATCTAAAGTTCTCCTGTAATGAGTTCTGTATTGAGTCAGTAAATTCCCTAAAGCGCCTCAGGACCTGTTTCACCGGTGCGGATACGAATCGCCTGTTCAATCTCAGAAACAAAAATCTTTCCATCTCCGATCTTGCCGGTCTGTGCCGCTGTGGTTATCGACTCGATCACCCGATCGACTAGATCAGACGGGACAGCAACCTCGAGTTTTATCTTGGGCAGAAAGTCGACGGCATACTCTGCGCCGCGATAAAGTTCCGTGTGCCCCTTCTGTCTACCAAAGCCTTTAACTTCCGTAACGGTCATGCCCTTTATTCCGATTTCGGACAAAGCATCCCGGACGTCATCCAGGCGGAAGGGTTTTATAACCGCCATGATCAGTTTCATATCAATCTCCTGTGTTTAACGCTTTAAGTGTGTCGCTGGCGCCGAATGCGCTTTGTTCACATCTATACCTTTAAGCAATTTTCGTGCCAGACCCGCTAAGTCGGCATTTCCGGGATGGATTGGCGAATTTGGCAGGGTGAACCCAGATTTCTTAAGTTAGACCGGTCCGTCTGGAGGCAGTTCTGCACCGGATCGGTGCAGTGATAAGCGAAGAACCGACTTTGGTACAATGAGAACTGTGATAATTGGCCCTGCCCACTGTCTTGATGTGCGACTGGAGAAGCACCAGTGATGCCTTTACGGAAAATTGCCGACGCTATTGTTGATGTGCTGCCCACGGATATTGCCAATGATGTCCGCGGCAACACGCGGGTTATGGTGCAATCTGCTCTTGAAAAAATGGATCTGGTCAGTCGTGAAGAACTCGATGTCCAGGAAAAGGTCCTGCAGCGAACACGTGAGAAGCTTGAGGCTTTAGAAGTTCGGATTACTGAACTTGAGCAGAAACTGAGTACGCCTTCCGACTAGCCCCCACCGTACTTTTCACCCTGGCTATCTACCAGCGACGGGAATCTGTGGGGTGTTTTAGGGGCTCCTTGACATCAACGCATCAGCTTATTGGTCAGTACGTGCCATCGTTCGCGAAGGGTATCCGCATCGGTGTACCCGGTACTCAACACTTCCAAGCGATTTCCATCAGTCTTATCTTGCCGATGCCAGATTACAGTCGGAAACCCTGATACCCCAAGTGACCGGACTTGGTTCAACTCTTCTCTAAAAGTTTGTTGCACAACTGAACTGCCAAGATCTTCTTGAAACTGCACCGCGTCAAGTCCAATTTCTTTGGCAAGAGCAATTAATGTTTCGGGATCCGATGGATTTCTAGCATCCAGGAAGTAGGCTCGCTGAAGCGCTTCATAATATCGTTCGCGCGAGCCAGTCAACTGTAGACCGGCAGTGATTACCGCGCGGCATGCAGGATAGGTTGAGCGGCGAGGCTGACACACGGCCCAGAACTGATGATTAAATTTAGCCCCGGTTCGATCAGCGACTGACCGCCACGCGCTTTGAATATAGGTCTTCGTTTTCGTGTCCATCGGTTCATCCGAATCGGGTGCGAGTCCCCCCATCAAAAATTTAATAGTCACCGATGATGGTATCTCTCTGACGAATGACTGCCATGCAGACCGAAACCCCCAGCACCAGCTGCACATCGGATCGACAATGAGGTAGAGCAGTGGCTGCATTACGCTTGAGGTCTGAATTCAGCCGAAGGTTAACCTGGTGACGGTTTATCTCTCCCACTGTGCCCGGGAGAGATTGATGGTGTGTTAATCCGGAATCTTGGTCGACTGCCATGCGACCATCTGCCAGCTGCCGTTCAGCCTGCAGTAAACGTCGAGAAATCGCACTTGAAACTTAAGGTCTCGGTCACGGGTTGTGACATGCAACTTAGCGTGTCCTGTCACTATTGCTGTATCCCCGTAGTCTCGAATGTTTACGTCATCTCGTTCAAAGGATACATATCGAGTCCGACCTGAGGCTACATTACCGATAAATTCGGCTTTAGTTTCAACCCGAGCAGTCGAATGGGTATAGATCAAATCATCAGCCAGGACCGCGTCTAGCGTAGCCTCATCGCCCGAAATCATTGCCGCTATACGTTGATTTTCTAGTTCGATAATCTCATCCATTGTTGATTTCTCCGTTAATCAGAAGTTGGTTTGCCATTCGATCCCTTCGGGTCTGAGACAAGTGTGACATAAGTCGGTGTACCACACGTACGATTCAGAGTGGCACAGGATCGGCTCATGATGTACCGCTAGGTCGTGGATAGTGGTGAATGACGTGCATATCTGGCTAATTCGGCAACCGCATCAGCAACAAGCGCCCAGTGCGGGGCAAGCAGGCAGTGCCCCATGTCCTCAATGATCATCAGTCGGGCATTCGGAATTGCAGCGGCTGTGGCTTGACCGGAACTGACGGGAATGAGTGGGTCTGCAGCACCATGGATGATCAGTGAGGGTAGCGTGAGCCGTGACAGGCCGAATATCCGATCGCCACTGGCGCGCGCGGCTGCCATCTGAAACGACCATCCCGCCGGATGGTAGCAGCGGTTAAAGCTGCGCTGGAGAATCTGTCTGATATAGGCTTCATCAAAATGGGGGCCGCTGGTCGCTCGGTAACCTTCAACTTGAAGGTCGACATAGGTTTCCGGGTTGTTAAGGTCTACGGTGAGAGATTTTCTCACCGCCTCCACTGATAACTCGTCATCAGAGATGGCCATCCGTGGCCGCGGGGCAGACATGATGGAAACCAGTGAGCGTACGCGTTGTGGAAATTCGATAGCCAGGGTTTGGGCGATCATCCCACCCAGTGACACGCCCATCATGTGGGCAGTCTCAATTTCCAGGGCATCTAGGATACCGATGGTATCTTCTGCCATATCCGACAGGGAATAGGGGGCATCGATCGCCTCGGATCGTAGAATTTCTGATACGGGTTGGGCGGGGCCAGACGTTTTAGAGCTTAAACCAACGTCCCGGTTATCGAATCTCACAACCTGGAAATTCCGGTCAACAAACACCTGGCACAGTTCATCGGTCCAATAGACCAGTTGGCTGCCAAGACCGGATATCAGTATCAGAGTCTCATGTGCTGGCCTGCCGAGAACTTCATAATAGATATTGGTGCCCGAGTTGTAGGCTGTTCCTGCTCTGATGTTCATGTGTCCATTGACTTTTTAGACAACGCCAAAGTTTGATGGCAGAAGCATTGTTAGTCAGATATTACGGTCAGCATCTTTCCAGAAGTGCTCTCTCAGTTTGCGCTTGAAAATCTTGCCACTGTCTTCACGCGGCAGGTTGTGCCGGAATTGGATAACACGGGGTAATTTGTATCCCGCGAGATGCTGTTTGAGGTAAGCACGCAGTGCCGATTCCTCACAGACCTGGCCGTCAGCAGGTTCAATAAGCGCGAGGACCTGTTCACCATATTCGTTGTCGGGAATACCCAAAACCGCACAATCATGAACACCGGGAAATGCCAGTAGGACTGACTCGATTTCTGCGGGATAAATATTGACCCCGCCAGAGATAATCATGTCGCGGACGCGATCACACAGGTAGAGATAGCCGTCCTCATCGAGGTAGCCCAGATCTCCGTTGGTGATCAATCCATCTCGTTCAATCGAATTGCGTTTTTCAGGATCGCCGTGATAGGTAAATTCCGGATAGTCATGGCGTCGCATGAATATCTCGCCGACTTCATGAGTCGCCGCTTCACTGCCGTCAGATTTAAGAATCTGCAACGTGGTGTTACCCACAGCCTGGCCAACACTTCCAGGATGACTCAGCCATTGTGCGCTGTTGCAGTGAGTGATAACGCCACTTTCAGTACTGCCGTAGAACTCGTGGATTACAGGACCCCACCAGTCGATCATGGCGTGCTTTATGGAGGGCGGACACACTGCGCCTGCGTGAACAACGTGTTCGAGGCTCGACATGTCGTACTGAAGTCGCTGTGATTCAGGCAGTTTCAACAATCTGACAAACATGATTGGTGCCAGGAACATGCCAGTGATGCGGTGACGCTGAATCAGTTGGAGCAATTCGAGTGCATCGAATCGGGGTTGAAGCACCATGAGCGTTCCGGTATCCAGAGCAACCCGCGCAAAATGAATTGGCGCCGCGTGATAGAGAGGCCCGCAGATAACCACCCGCATTCCGGGACGGTTGCCCAGAACCGGTGGTTCGGCGCTACGCAGTTGATTAGCCTGTTCGGTACTGGCTGCTTCCCGTCGCACACCTTTGGGTCGGCCCGTCGTTCCAGAGGTGTACATCATTGGTGTCGGTACAGAATCGAGCTGTAGACTTCTTGGCGGATAGTTCGAGAGCCAGTTTGACCAGGATTGCATGTCGTTTGGCACTTGGCAGAGAATCGGGTCGATTGCATAGGCTGCCTGGATGGCCAGTGGCGTCTCGATCACCAGTACCAGCAGTTCCTCGGGCAGTTGATCCTGTATCGCCTGGAGCAGATCCGCATGCACCACCAGTGCTTTGGCATTGCTGTCCCGCAGGACGTGGAGTACTTCGTCAGGTGTGAAGTGCCAGTTGATCGGTACGCTGTAGGCTCCGAGTCGTTGTGCGGCCGTGGTGACCTCAAAGAAAGGAGGATCGTTTCGCATCAATAGTGCAATCGAGTCATTTCTGTTGACACCGAACTGGGCCAGGCCGGTTGCTGCTCGCGCACCCCGGTCGACTATGTCGATCCAGGGGTAACTGGTAGCGCCCAGTATGAGAGTGGTGTGTGTAGCCAAAACAGGATCGGAACGGCTGGTCGCCTAGCGGCCACCATCGCACAGGAGCAACTGACCGGTGATGTAGTTCGATTCAGGGATACATAACAGGTAAACCGCACCAGCGGCCTCTTCAGCAGTACCACCGCGACCGAGAGACATTCTAGAACCGGCAGCCTCGAGCACTGCCCGCTGCACACCGACCGGGATCTCGTGCCCCTCGATGTCAATGCTGGCGGCATCTGTATCGAGTGCCTGAGTAAGACGGGTATGCACAAGGCCGAAGGCAACAGCATTGACATTGACTTTGTAGCGACCCCACTCCCGCGACATCGCCCGCGTCAGACCCACGATTGCAGCCTTGGCAGATGAATAATTGGCCTGGCCGGCATTACCGAAAACGCCTGACGTGGATGAGATATTCACAATCTTTCTGAAAATTTCGCGATCCTCGGCTTTTTCACGTTTGGCGGCTTCTCGAATGGGTCCGGCTGCGGCACGCAGAATCCTGAACGGGGCCGTCAGGTGAACATCGAGGACGGCCTGGAACTGTTCGTCCGTCATTTTCTGAATAACGTTGTCCCACGTGTACCCCGCGTTGTTGACGATGATATCTGGTACGCCCCAGGTGTCCACGGCCGTCGCGACGAAGCGCTCAGCAAAACCGGGTTCAACGACACTGCCCGTGCAGTTCACGGCTTCAGCACCGGTGGAGCGCAGCAGTTCAAGTGTTTCCTGGGCCGGCTCTTCATCCAGATCGTTCACCACGATCCGTGCGCCTTCGCTCGCGAGTTTCAATGCGATGCAGCGGCCGATACCACGACCGGATCCTGAAACCAGTGCGACTTTTCCATCTAATTTGTTCATGCTGTCTCCAGTTATTTCAGTTCGCCAATGTACATTTTCCATTGCGGATAACGGTTACATTCCGTTCGGCAACCCGGCACTCGAACGAAACAATATGATTATCCCGCCAAATATTCGTGATGATCGTCTCACCGGGATAGACAGGAGCCGAAAAGCGGACGTCAAAACCTGTGATTAATGTGTGATCGTAATTACAGATGGTTTTGAGTACCGCCAGGCACGCCGTGCCGTAGGTACACAAACCGTGGAGTATCGGCACCGGGAAGCCGACGTTGTTGGCCAGTTCCGGATCAGCATGCAGTGGATTCCGGTCACCGTTCAGCCGGTAAAGCAGGGCCTGGTCGTCCCGTGTTTTGATGGCACAGGTTGTATCAGGTTTACGCTCAGGTGTCACATGAGGTTGGGGTGATGATGCAGTTGAACCGCCAAATCCGCCATCTCCACGAGCAAATATACTGCTGGTCGCGGTAAACAGTGGCGAACCGTCAGACTTCGAACGGGCCGTGGTTTCGGTATAGATCAGTGCGCCTTTGGCCTTGCCTTTGTCAAAAGCTTCAATCACCCGGGCGTCTGCGATCAATTCCGATTCTGCTGGCAGCGGCTGATGAAGTCGCAGATGCTGTTCGGCATGCAAGACCTTTGTATAGTCAAAGCCGCAATTCATCAGCAGTGGTACTCGTGCAACCACTGAAGCCATTGTGGGTATTGTTTTCAATGGGTTTTTCTCAAACACAAAATCGAGTTCGGTGGTATTCAACGGATCGCGGCCCATACCTATGGACAGTGCATAGAGCATGGCCTCACGGTCCCCGTATCGGACTACGTTACCAGTCGATTCCAGGGCCATCAGGTGGTCATAATCAATAGCCATCTTTAGCTTCTCCTAATGTGCAGCAATAAATTCTTCAATTTTGTGTGATCCATTAACAAAAAATGGGTGATGCGTATAGCGGATGCGGTATACCGGAGGCGTCGACAATGCTCGCTCAATTTAGATATATCATCTGACGGGCATTATCTGAAGCGAAATACGCAGAAATAAGGGATGTTTCAGGTTCCAACACAGCTGAGTTGCTGAGCATACACCGACAGGCTATGCTCTTTGTGTTGGTAATATGGGTTTGTACCTTTTTTGCAGGATCATTCACGGAGGATAACAAAATGTTTAGAACAAAGTTTCGTCACATAATCGGCGCAACCATGGTTGCGGCTATGGCGTTTGGCAGCGTTGGTGTTGCCTATAGTGCCGACAAGGTGGTCTGGAATTTTAATGTCTGGGGCGGGCAACGTGCCTTCACAAAGGGTATCGAAATAATCAAGGAAAAACTCGAAGCTGCCGGGAATGGCAGTTTCGAACTGAAAATCAACTATGGGGATGCGCTTGGTCCTAAGAAGCAGAATCCAGAAAATATCAAAGTCGGTGCATTCGAGGCAGGTCAGATTTGTGTTGGTTATTATCCTGGCAAATATCCTTTGCTTTCGGTTATGGAACTGCCTTTCCTGTTACCGCGGGATATCAACGCGCGAGCGAAAGTAGAGATGGCCGTTCTTTCGCATCCGGATATCGTCGCGGAGTTATCAGATCGCTGGAATTCGACATTTTTCGGCCCCGCCTTTTTGCCGGCATATGAGTTCATGGGTAATAAGAGGATTGAAACCACTGACGACATGAAGGGCGTGAAGATGCGGATTTCAGGTCTAAACGCCAAGGCATTACAGGTCTTTGGTGCAGTTCCTACGATGGTAACAGCCACTGAAGGCTACAACGCGCTTCAGCGTGGAACGATCGATAGCTTTGGGTTCCCGTATTCGTATGCATTTGGATCTTACAAACTCTACGAAGTTTCGAAATACGTGACCGAAGGATTAGCCATGAGCGGGTTTATGTGTCTGCAGACCGTCAACACTGATGCGTGGAACAAGACACCTCAGGCTGTGCGGGATGCGTTGCCTGCAGCTCAGGAAGCTGCAATTGCCGGGATGATAGAAGCCTATGCGGCAGCGGATAAGAAATGGCGTCCAATCTTCAGAGACAAATTAGAAGTTGTTGAAGTTGATCCCGCAACGCGCGCTAAACTGGCCGAGGGTGCAGGCAAGATCTGGGCTGAATGGACGAAAAAACATGACGCTGAAGGCCGTCCCGCCAGCAAAATTCTCAAGTTTGTTCAGGAGCAGGTTAGCAAAGCGACTGGGGGCTGACACAACTACGATGAATAACGCTGTTTAGGTAGTTCCTCGTTGCAGGAACTCCTACTGATATTTTGCATTGTCCTTGTGGTCGGGGCTGTCATCACAGCCCTGGCCGTCAAGGCCGCCGCTCTATTGTTTTTGATCGAGCGATATCTGACGTATGCCTCGGCGGCAATAATTATTGGCGTTATGTGTTTTGTCGGTGCGGAAGTTTTTATGCGATATGTCCTTAATTCTCCGATCCCAGGTCATCTTGAAGGCTCTGAATTGCTGGTATGCATCATAGTATTCTTCGCCGTTGCTTATACGCAATCTCTAAAGGGACATGTGGGAATGACTCTCATTATTGAATCGCTTCCCGAGAAGACCAAGAAAATTCTAGAGATTATTACGCTGCTGCTTTCCGTTGCCACATGTGCAATTCTGAGTTATTTCAGTTTCAAGTACGCCTATAACTGTTGGATCATCGGCGATATCACGATGTCGCCCCCGTTTTTTCCTGTTTGGCCCTCCGCTCTGGCGATCCCTATTGGATACATGTTCCTTGCGATGCGTATGTATCTTCAGGCGTTGCATTTACTTGTGCCTGATTACTATCCTGCGAACGAAATTATCGCTGAATCGGCGCTTTTCACAGAAGAAGTTACCAATTAGATAACTTCAGCAACTAGGTATCGTTAGTGGATCCCATCTCACTTGGTTTGATTGCGCTGGCTGCATTAACCGTCATGCTTTTTTCGGGTATGCGAATAGCGTTCGCAACAGCAATTTGCGGGTTTGTTGGTTTGTGGGCTTTGCGTGGCTATGTGCCTGCTGCCAGCCTGGCTTCGATGATACCTCACGGTCATTTGACGAGTTATTCGTTATTGGTGCTTCCATTGTTCATCATGATGGGATTTTTTGCGTTCTTTGCCGGTATTACGCGTGACTTGTACTGGGCCGCGCGGCAATGGCTTGGTCACCTGCCGGGAGGACTTGCTATCGCCACCGTATTTGGTTCCGCCGGTTTTGCTGCGGCCTGTGGTGCGTCGACTGCGTCGGCGGCAGTGATGGGCAAGATCGCATTACCAGAACTGAAGAAGTTTGGCTATGACGACAAGGTCGCTACCGGTGCTGTCGCGGCCGGCGGGACAATGGCTACCATGATCCCGCCGTCAGTTCTTATGGTGATTTATGGTTTTATAGCAGAAGAATCCATTGGGGCGCTGCTTCTTGCAGGGATTCTTCCTGGGCTGATGGAAGCTGCTAGTTACGGATTGATGCTCTGGGTTCGTTTCAAAATAAATCCGGAACTCGGTCCCCCGGTTAGAGGTATTACCTGGTCTCAACGTTTTAGATCTTTGAAGGGTGTTTGGGGGATGGTTGTTTTGATCATCCTGGTGATGGGCAGCATATATACAGGGCTGGCTACTCCGACAGAGTCTGCCGCAGTGGGCGCTATCGGTGCATTCTTAATGGCCTTGCCTCGTCTGAACTGGAGATCCTTCAAGGATACGATGTTAGAAACAGCCAAGACGACGGGAATGATATTCGCCATCGTTGCGGGCGTTCTTATTTTTGTACATTTCCTAGGCTTTACCGGCATGCCAGGAACCATTGCCGAAACCATTATTAATTTGGATATATCGCCAGTGCTCGTACTGATTCTTATCCTGTTGCTTTATCTTTTCCTAGGCATGTTTTTGGACGGCATCGGCATGCTCTTACTGACTGTGCCGCTGGTACTGCCCACAATACACTACCTCCATGAGTCAACGGGAAACGAGTTGTTTAATCCAATTGTTTTTGGTGTACTGGTGATCAGGATGATCGAGATTGGATTGATCACCCCACCCGTAGGTCTGAACGTTTACGTGTTGAAGGGTGTGGCACCCAAAGTCAAAATGGGTGATATTTTCAAGGGTTGTGGCTGGTTTGTGGTAGTAGATTTAGTAAACGTTGCTATTCTGATAAGTTTTCCGGCGATCATCTTGCTTATTCCCACAACGATGATCAGATAACCCCGCGTAAAAGATTCACTAATTTCCGTTTCTGTTACAGAAGTTGTGGCTGTCGCGCTGTTTATTCTTTTTCCAGAATCTTGATCATTCTTCTGTACCTGATGGCCAAGGAGCTTTAGTCGTTTTCACTTAAGAATTAAGTCCGGTTCGAGATCTGACTGTGACCTGGTTTACAGATTCGACACCGGAATCGGCTGTAGGGTCAAGTATCTTGGGTTCACGGATTCGGCAGAATGTCCTTAGCGATCGTACGTACACGTGCCAGCTGTGGTCTCGCGGCGCCCGTAGTTACTGTCGAGGTGCATCTGTCCAACGGGTTACCCTCATTTTCGATTGTGGGCCTACCTGAAACCGTGGTGAGAGAGAGTCGAGAGCGGGTGCGAAGTGCACTGCTCACCTCTGGGTACAATTTTCCGGCTCGACGGATCACGGTGAATCTTGCACCCGCTGACCTGCCGAAAGAGGGTGGACGATTTGATTTGCCAATTGCACTGGGTATTCTGGAAGCGTCTGACCAGCTTCCTGTCCGATGCCTGAATGCACTGGAGTGTGTCGGGGAGTTGGGCCTTGGTGGCGAGTTAAGACCAATTCAAGGTGCACTGATCCTCAGTCGAGCAGTTTCGCAGGAGGAGCGAACTTTGGTTCTTCCTGCTGCTAATGTCGAGGAAGCACTGTTGGTGGCTGGTGCCAAGGTACTGTCGGTCAGCCACCTGACTGAGCTCACGGCTCATCTGTCCGGACGTCGCGTTTTGCCATGCACACGCCCCGAGTCATCCAGAACGTTCAGCATCACCGGACCCGATATGGCAGACGTTCGAGGTCAGTATCTGGGGCGACGTGCACTTGAACTGGCGGCAGCTGGTGGACACCACCTGCTGCTGGTCGGCCCACCAGGATGTGGCAAGACGATGCTTGCACAACGTTTGCCCGGCCTGTTGCCGTTGATGACTGAGGAGGAGGCACTGGAGAGCGCCGCCACCTTTGCATCATCTGCGGGAGGCGTTAATCCAGACCTCTGGCAGAATAGACCCTTTCGTAC
>LUSG01000010.1 GCA_001629395.1 Gammaproteobacteria bacterium REDSEA-S15_B12
GGCTTTCACAACGTTTTCGGTTTTAATTCCAGTCAGTCTAGCTAGTTCAATAGAATCACTCATTGCGCGCATTGCCTTACCAGTTTTGGTACGCGTTAATATCAAATGCACGAGCATCATCAATACTATAGAACAGCAAACTATCCAGATGTGCTTGTGAGAAAGGCGTAGTGTGTCAAATAGAATCATGGGCATCTGAATTCGACCGGATGAGTAGGAGAACGTGTCAACGCCCCAGATTATTTGAACTGCCGATCGCGCCATCAAAGCAATTCCGAACGACGCTACAATAACAATTGTAGATTTAGAGGCTCGAAATGGTTTGTAAAAGGTATGATCAATACCGACGGCAACCAAGCTGGTGAATAACATCGCTATGGGCAACACCATCAAGGGGTGAAGCCCTGTAAATTGCATCAAGGAGTAGGTGATATAAGCGCCAATCAGCATAAGCTCGCCGTGAGCAAAATTTGCGAACCTGAGAATACCAAACACTAGCGAAACACCAATTGCGCCGAGTGCGTAGATGCTGCCAAGAACAAGCCCAGGAATCAGATAAAAATTAATAAAATCCATTCTAAGAGCGTTATCCGCCTAAAAACATTTTTGCAATTTCTGGATCGTTTAAAAGGTCAGTTCCTTTTCCGGTGGTTCGATTCCGGCCATCAACAAAAACGTATCCTCGGGTTGCAATTGCGAGCGACTGTTTGGCATTTTGTTCTACCATCAGGATTGGCACACCGGATGCGTTGATCTGACGTATGATTTGAAAAATCTCATTTCGATAGATCGGACTCAGACCCGCCGTGGGTTCATCTAGCATCAGGAGTGTTGGTTCGAGCATTAACGCTTTGCCCATAGCGACCATCTGTCTTTGCCCACCGGATAGTTCACCAGCTGCTTGTTTCTTTTTCTCGGCTAAGGGTGGAAACATCTCATATATTTCCAGCAGACGCGGTCGAAAATCATCTTTTCTGATGTAAGCGCCCATCTCGAGATTTTCTTGTACGGTTAAAGTTGGAAATACATTGTTCGTCTGGGGGACATAGCAAACACCTTTGTTAACAACTTGTGCCGGATCCATGTTGGTAATTTCTTCACCGGCGAGATGAACGGTCCCACCAGATAAGCGCAATAATCCAAATACGGCTTTCATGGCCGTAGATTTACCAGCACCATTTGGACCAATTACAACGACAATCTCACCAGCATTTATTTCTAGTGAGATTCCATGGATGATATCGGCCTCGCCGTAGCCTCCCGATAAATTGTCTATACCAAGTACAGTCATCAATTAGTTCGGTGCTACGTGCAAATCGCCACCAAGATATGCATCTAAAACGCGAGGGTCGGCGCGTACAGTATCCATATCACCCTGCATAAGTACTGCACCTTCCACCATAACGATAACAGGATCACACAGGCGAGCAATCATATCCATGTTGTGTTCAATGATGCAAAAGGTGTAATGCCGTTCTTTGTTAAGACGCTCAATCATTTCAGCTAGTTCACCAAGTAGCGTCGGATTTACACCTGCACCTGGTTCATCTAGTAATGCCATCATCGCTCGGCCTAGTTCAAGTAGTTTTTTCTGGCCGCCGGAAAGATTACCGGCAAGTTCATCAACCACATGGGTGAGGCGTAGAAAATCTAGTACATCTATTGCTCGTTCACGGACTTCCTTTTCGCGCGCGGCAACGTTCCCGGGCGATAACAAAGCATAGAATAGATTTTCGCCCGACTGTTTTGCTGGAACTACCATAAGGTTTTCCAGGACTGTCATAGCGAAAAATTCTTGAGGAATTTGGAAGGTTCGCATAATCCCAAGATGAAACAATGTATGGGCAGGTTGGCCGGTAATGTTCGTCCCTTGAAATTGGACCCGACCACCATCGGGTTTCATAGCTCCTGCGATCACGTTAAAAATAGTCGTCTTTCCAGCACCATTTGGTCCAATGAGCCCAGTAATAGATTGGGATTCGATGGTAAAGCTGCAACTATTGACAGCGGTCAGCCCACCAAAGCTTTTGCTGATTGAGTCTACGGTTAGCATTGCACAGACGAGTCAGTAGGGAAAAGGAGCGCTATAGTTGAAAGCAGAACGGTACGATCTAACCGATTTTGTCTAGATTCTGAGTCAGGATAGAGAGGTCCTGATTACTCAGGGGCAGTACCGGCGCTCGGCACTCTCCCACATTAAACCCTCGATAATTTGCAGCAGCTTTTACAGCCGAGTTGTAGACATGTGTCCAGATAAACAGTTGGGAAGGTAATAAGCGTTGCCAAAGTTGATTCGCCTCCATGAGCTTGCCTTCTTGTACTAACGCATAGAGTTCAACTGCTTCTTCTGGAATAAAGTTGATAGCCCCCCATACGCAGCCGACGCAGCCAGCAGCCAGAGCGGGGTAGGTTATGGGGTCTCCGCCATTGAAAACTTTTCCTGAGGTCTGTAACAGTTCCTGAATGCGCACCAGATCCCCAGTGCTGTCTTTGATGTATTTGACGTTGTCAATTTCCAACAATTTGTTGAAGAAGTCTGGTGTGATGTCGAAACCAGAATGTACGGGAATGTTGTACACCATGATTGGAAGGTCGGTGGCTTCAGCAACTTTTTCAAAATGGTGATACACACCAGCAGCATCCGGCCCTTCGAAATATGGGGGTAGAATCATCAGCGCATCGGCCCCGTGATCAGCTGCGTGCCTGGTTGCATCTATTGTGTCACGCAAACTGATAGCAGATGTCTGCGCAACGAAACTGGCGCGAGCATCTATGTGTTTACCGGTGATTTGAACTAAGCGACGTTTCTCCTCGGTGCTCAGGTAAGCAAACTCGCCAGTGCCTCCGCAGGCTAGGATGATATCGGTTTTCGCTTCTATCATTCGGTCAATGTGTCGTAAATAGCCTGGCTCATCGATGCTCTCATCATCGTTAAAGAGCGTACATACTGGGACACAGACACCTGATAGTTCTGTCATCAAATTATTCCTCTATGCAACACTAACTCAAGTTGGGCTTAAAAGTTTAACTAATTCTAAGGCAAGTTACATGCCGCTTTGCAATGGTGCTGTGGGAATCGGTTAACGGCCAGACAGTTTGGTACCCCCAGCGTAAATTAGCAGCTCGGCAAACAAACATCAGATGGCATCTACTGGCTAAGTAGAGCAGATCTAATGGACTACCTGGAATTGTCGACTGGACCAAACCCCTGCTTGTTTAATTGGGCGAGGGCGTGGTCTGTTTTTTGTAGATGATCCATACCCATTCCCCGAAGAATGGCACTGGTTTTACTGAACATGATATTCGTGTAGGTGGTGATTTCTATACGGTTACCCCAGGGGTCAAGAAAATCCAGGAATTGACCCTCAAGTAGGGTAACGCCCATTTCGGTCAGGGTGTTTCGAACCAGCTCTTTGTCATCTACGGCAATTCCGAAGTGGCGTTTTCTATCGGGTGTCTGGGTTCTACCTTGAGCAAAATTGATGAACTGATCTCCGAAATAGATAAAAGCGGCATCCTCAGTTTGACTCGTGACCGTAAAATTGAGAAAACGTCCGTAAAAGGCCAGTGCCTCGGCGATATTGCCGACCTCTAGAGCGACATGATTGATACCGATTGCGGTTGCTTTGGTAGGGCTAGTCATGTATCCGTCTGTTTTGCCGTATCCGGGGTTGTTGTCACACTTGAATTAGGCGATAAATTACGCTGGCCGACGTTTGCAACGCCAGTAAGTCTAGTCCAGCCATACAGGATTGGACCAAGCTTTTTTATTCCTATCATCAACCACTGTAATTCTAAAATGTGCATCTCTAAATCTTTCGAGTGGTAAACGAGCTCGTGTCAGGCCGTTACCCATCTCCTTAGTAGACCTGGAGCCTCGACCAGAGATAATAACAACGCTAGCCGGGGAACAGTCGACAACAACATCATTATCCTCGATTCGAATATTGTGAATATGGGGGCCTTGGGAGGAGTAGAAGTGGCCTGATTTTAGAGCATGGAGGATCGATTCCGGATCTAGATTTTCAGCTTTAACGTGTATCCAGCCACCGAAAGCATCGTGAGCCATGTGGTGGGCATCGTCTGTTGCGTAGGCAAAAACACGGTGGCCCTCGTTTAAAAGGACATCACACAGACCCCAGCCATCACCGCGATCATTTTCGACTTCTGAGCCATGATTGTATATCTCGATCGCATGCGCAAAGGGGAGAATGCGCGCGTCTTCAGGTTGGAGGCCGTACCAAGTCGGATGCACAATGCCGATGAATGCGCCTAAGTTGGCTGCGCGTGTTGATATTGCGACAATGTCTTCGCCTTCCTGGGGGGGGTCAAAATCCAACGGTATGCCAACCGCCAGGATGTGCCATATTTCATCATTTAATGTCTTACCAACATGAAGTTCGGTCGCAATAAGCGTTGTAAAACTGTTCGAGCGGTACGGGCGGGTATCGGTAATGGGATAGCCATAGCGCTCAAGGAAATGATCACTCAGTGCCAGAAAATCATAGCCCTGCTGACGATAACGCTTGACCACCTCTTCAGCAGAATAGTCGCCATCAGACTCTGAGCAGTGGGTATGAAGGTTCCCCTTAAAGAACTGTCCTGGCAAATTGAATGGCTGGCTGTTCATTGAAATGCTCGATTGCTGAGTAGGATCCTACATCGATTGTCAGAGTGCTCTGGATT
>LUSG01000100.1 GCA_001629395.1 Gammaproteobacteria bacterium REDSEA-S15_B12
GTTTTACACGGATCCCGCATTCTATGAGCGCGAGCGTGAGGGGGTCTTCTGGAATACCTGGCAGTTGCTGGGTCCGGACTCGTACCTGACGTCACCTGGGGATTATCTGGCTATAGACATTGCGGGGGCCCAGGTATTCGTCATCCGTGACAATGATCTGAAACTGCGGGGATTTCGCAATGTCTGTCGTCACCGGGGTGCTCGACTGTTGCCGGAGGGGCGGGGCAACTGTAAGCGTATCCGATGCCCCTACCATAGCTGGGTCTATGATCTGGCCGGTGGCCTAGAGCGTACGCCGTGGTTTGGTGACGATCCGAAATTTGACCCAGCCGACTGGTCGCTTCATGAAATTTGTGTCGATGTCTGGCGCGGCTTGGTATTTGTTGCCCTGGGTACGGATAGTACTTTGGAGAGCCAGCTTGCAGCGGTCATCGGCGAGCTTGCCCTGGAGCCGATTGAAACTTACCGACCTGTGGCACAACATCGGTTGGTGTTTGATGCGAACTGGAAAATCTACACAGACAATTTTGTAGAGGGTTACCATATTCCCACCATACACCCCGGTTTCTTTGAAGCCATCGAATTTGAACAGTTCGAGACTACTGTGCATGACAACATGGTGCGCATGTCCGCACCGGTACAAGACGAACTATTCTATCGAGGCAGATGGTTGTGGATGTGGCCCAACTGGACCTTATCTGTGTTCGACGGCGGTATGAACACCTCCCGAATAAATCCACTGGGAACTGCACGGACTGAACTGATTTACGGGTTCTATTTCTGTGATGAGAAGCGGCTAGACGAGTCATCATGCCAGGAGGTGATCGCTCAGAATCTAGCTGTCATCGAACAAGACTTTGAAATCTGTGTGCAGACGCATAAAAACTACGACTCACATGGATATGTACCGGGGCCATTGAGCCGTAAGCAGGAAGCGGGCGTACACTGGTTTCAATCAAAACTCAAAGAGTTGTTGGTGATTGACTGAGTCGATCGCCAGTCGGTACTGTTGCCCAGTTTAGTTTGCTTTGTGAGGACTCAGAAAATCCAGCGGAACTTCTTACGGTAGTCCCGTTCAAATGCTTCGATCTCGGCCTGATGTTCAAGTGTCATGCTGATGTCATCCAGCCCGTGAAGCAGCCTGATCTTGTCCATTGGGTCTATATCAAACATGTATCCTTTCCCATCCGGGCCTGAGACAGTCTGTTTCTCGAGGTCTATGGTTAGGGACGCGCCAGGCGATTCGTGCAGCTGTATCCGGATGTGATTGCAGTTCACAGCAGAGAGCCTGACAGGTAGCACACCGTTTTTGATGCAATTGCTGTAGTGAATATCACCAAAAGTTGGTGCAATTACCGCACGGATGTGATTGGTGATCAATGCGCTGACAGCAGCTTCTCGGGATGAACCGCAACCCCAGTTGATGTCACACACCAGAATTTGTGCGTCGCTGTAAATGGCCTGATTGAATATAAAGTCGGTTTCACTACCGTCGGCCTGGAAGCGAAGGTCATGAAGTAGAAAGCGGGCATAATTCGGATCATCCTTTGCACGGCGTAGAAATCGGGCTGGAATAATCTGGTCGGTATCACAGTTAGGGATATCTATCGGGACGGCAATAGCCGATAACTTGTCGAATGGTTGCATAGCTTCTACTTACCCAACTGTCGGCAATCCGTGAAGTGTCCAGTCACAGCTGCCGCTGCTGCCATTGCTGGGCTGACCAGATGAGTACGGCTACCCTTGCCCTGGCGGCCTTGAAAATTTCGGTTACTGGTGGATGCACATCGCTCACCTGGTGAAATCACGTCACCGTTTATAGCCACACACATAGAGCATCCGGGTTCTCGCCATTCGGCCCCTGCATCAGTGAATATACGGTCCAGTCCTTCACGTTCGGCCTCTTTCTTGACCAAACCCGAACCCGGTACGACAAGCGTAGGCACGGCTACAGACTTGCCTTTGAAGATGTTTGCGGCTTCTCTTAGATCTTCAATGCGGCTGTTTGTGCACGAACCGATGAATACTCTGTCGACATCGATCTTGTTGACCGGTGTGCCGGGCAAAAGGTCCATATAGGCTCTATTGCAGCAGCATCTATGTTGATTTCTTTGTCGAAGACTGCCGTATCGTCAGAATGTAGTGTTCTCCAGTATGTCACGGCCTCGTCCCATTGCTCGTCAGTGGGGGCGTGGGGTCGACCGTAAACGTAGGCCAGGGTCTTGTCATCCGGTGCGATGATGCCGAATCGGGCGCCTGCTTCAATGGTCATATTGCTGATGGTCATGCGGCCTTCGATCGTTAGCTGTCGTATAGCTGATCCCGTATATTCGATCGCATAACCGGTGCCGCCAGAAGCGCCGATGTGTCCGATGATGGCCAGAATAATATCTTTTGCAGCGACTCCTGGGCTGAGTGTGCCGTCTACGTAGATTCGCATATTACGAGGTCTTCGCTGCCATAGCGTCTGGGTAGCCAACACATGTTTGATCTCAGTTGAGCCAATACCAAATGACAGACAGCCCAGTGCACCGTGGGTAGAGGTGTGAGAGTCGCCACAGACCAGCGTTAGGCCCGGTAGGGTGATACCCTGTTCGGGCCCGATAACATGGACAATTCCATGGCGCGGGTCGGTCATGTCGAAATGAGTAAAGCCGATCCGTTCGGCCGCCTGCTGAAGACCGGCAACCGTATCGCGCATTTCGCCCTGTGGGATGTCGGTCAGTTTCTTGGCCGTGGTGGGTACACTGTGATCTGGTGTTGCGAAAAGCTGATCGGGATAACGGATCGTGTGTCCGGCGGCTTGTAGTTCTTCGAACGAGCGGTAATGAAGATCATGGATAAGCTGCCGATCGATGAACAGCAGTGCGTCACCCGAATCACGCGTGGTGATCACGTGCCGGTCAAATATTTTTTCAAACAGCGTTTTACTGTGAGATCTTGGGGTGTTCACCACTTTCCTGCTCCAAACAATTCTATGAGGACGAAGCCGAGCTGGTTTTCGGCTGCTTTTCAATATAGGCGTAAACTGCTTCAGCTGTAGCTATGAGTGTGTCCTGATCATCTGTTACTCGAGCGGCAGCAAAATAGAGTCGGCGTCCTGCCCGGATAAGTTCTGCGGTAGCTCTGAGCCGAGCGCCCTTGGGCCGGTTGATGTAATTAATGTTCAGAGAAACAGTGACATTGCCCCGGCGTTTGCTGGAATCCGGTTCGTATATGCCGCAATAACCGGTCACAGCGTCGATCATTGAGGCGGTGATGCCGCCATGCAGACCACCCTGCCGATTCTTATGCCGCTCATCCAGCTCGACATCGAGTACGGCATAACCGGAGCGCCATTCAATCAGCTGAAAGCCCAAAAGGTCATTCAATCCGTCGGTCATACTTTTGGGTATGGGTTTGGTCATTTTGAGCTGTCCATTTATATGTGTTGCCGGCTGTTCAGTTAATTTAGATGGTCAGCACGGGCAGGTATACCCTGCCGTTATAAACTGCGCCTGGTTGAGGCAGAAAGGTGACTGGCTGACTCGGGTCGTTTAACCAGGGCATCTGTCTCACGGGCAATAAATCTAGAAATCTTGTTGGATGAAAAACCTATCAGAGCAAGGCCGGTTGAATCAGGCAGTCGGGAATCGTAACTGAATAGGTAACGTGCATAACCGATATTCCGTTGTTCTACCGGCTCAAATATATCCCACCTAAAGTTTTCGCCGTCACGGTGAAAATAATCCTCAATCAT
Source organism: Gammaproteobacteria bacterium REDSEA-S15_B12 (assembly GCA_001629395.1). Lineage (GTDB taxonomy): Bacteria > Pseudomonadota > Gammaproteobacteria > Arenicellales > UBA868 > REDSEA-S09-B13. The sequence goes on from LUSG01000100.1 coordinate 3,740, forward strand.
CCGAGCGATGTCCCGGCCTGTGAAGTTCCCATAGAAGACGTCGTGATATACCCCGTCATCAGTAAAGCAGTCGGCGACCGTTGCACCATTGCCCTGAACAGCCGCACGAGTCATTTTCTTGATCAATGATTCAAATTTCATCGCACCTCTTGCTCAGTATGTTCGAACCAAGGTGAGCATAATGTTACAGTTTTCTCAGTATGGGTGTCGCCGTAAAGGCAATCAGGATGACAAGTAGCACACCAGAACCATTGAGGTAGAGAGCGGGTCCGATGCCAATGGCAGTTACGAGAAAACCCATTTCGAGTTGGCCCAACGGGGCTGAGCCTATCGCGAACATCCATGCTCCCATCGACCGGCCCCTCAAATGATCCGGCACACACGACTGCATCATGCTCTGTGTGAGGATATCCCAGGCCGATATCATTGCTGAGATGACAGCAAGCGTCAGCAGTACAGTGGGAATATCTGATACATGTGCCAGTGCGATAATGCTGATCCCAAGGAGTAATACGCAGATACCATAGACTCTGGCGCGTCTTTTCTGCGGTGATACGGCGAATAGTAATAATCCAACCAGTAGGCCGCCACATGCCTGGGCGGCATGCATCAGGCCGAGACCATCAGCTCGCAGGGACAGACGGGATGTTGCCAATTCTGGTAGCGCACTAGAGTAGGAGGTACCGAACAATTCGATACCTGCGGTGACCAGAACCAGTATTAGCAGCACTCGGTTTACTCTGAACTCTCTGAGGTAGTCGTTGAGGTTTTGCCACAAAGGGGTGCTATCAGCAGCGACTCGCTGCTTTTTTGACCGTACTCCGGTGAGCGCTCCGGCAGCTGCTGTATGCATCAATGCCATCAGTATCAGGGCAACTGCCACGCCAAAACGGTCTGTGAGCACCCCGATCACAATTGCGCCGATCAGCATGCCTAGACGGCCTGCGACACTGATACCCGAGAGGGCTCGAGTCGCTTGTTGCCGTCCGGCAAGGTCATAAGCAAGTGCCAGGCGAACTGGGTTCTTAATAGCTCGTAAGCTACCCAGTACCAAGGTCAGTACCAGAACGAGGGGTGCTTGCGGGGTTTGATAAACGAACAGTACTGAAAACAGAATGATTAATCCGGCGGCGCCAAAGTCGAGACTCTGAAGAAGTCCACGGCGCGGAAATCGATCTGCTATTCCGCCACCGATGATGCCGAATATGATGTTTGGCAGGTAGTAGAGTGCAAATGCGATGCCGACCCAGCTCGAACTTTGTGTCGTATCCAATGCCAGCCAGCCAATCAGTACATAGTCGCCGCCCATGCTGACAGCATTGAGAGCGCCATTGCACCACAGTCTGCGGTAAGAGGCCGATCGAATGAGTGCGTTCACGCTAGATCGTACCGGACGAAAGGCACTCTAAAACAATGCTTAACTCTCTAGCCGAACAGCCGTCACGCTGATTTCAATCAGCATATCGCCATGTAAGTCGACACCAATGCAGACCCTTTGCGGCCAATGCTGTGGATCGTTACCCAGCCAGTCACACCAGATGCGATCCATCGCGGATTTATTGGCCATGTTCGTCAGGTAGACCTGTGCAGATACGATCTGTGATCGACGTGACCCTTGCTCCTGCAGGAGTTTGTCCAGGGCCGCTAGGGTTTGTATTGTCTGCTCTTCGATTCCAACCGTTGTGTCTTTGGCGGTGCCGACTGCCCAGACAAGGTCTTTATACGCTGAAGATGCATTCCGGCCGATATATCGGCCTCTGATTCGTGTGATCATGTCTTTTTGTTCGATTGCTGTGCAAGAGTCATCTGCTGATGGGCGACCAGTTGATCGCAGCGATCGAGCGATGACACGCGGGCTGATGGGTGAACCTATTCTATACGCCGGCACTGGTACCGATAGCGAATAATCATGCACGGCACTTAAGTTTGTTACAAAATACCCCGTCTTTCCGCTGGCTCATGCCAATGGCAGAGTTACAAGCTTTGTAATTCGGTTAGCTTGGACCAAACAGGGTCCAATGAGTTAAGCCGTAATTGCTTTGGCGGATGGCTAACTAAAGTTCTACAGGCTAATCAATTTGTCGGTACACGGTACGTTCACGCCTTCTTCTTGGAAGGATTTGCATCTTCAATCGCTAATCTCTGTGATCGGATGTGTTTGCCTGTTTGGCATGACCTTTAGTATTTACAGTCCTTTGTTGTCTCTACTTCTCGAGCAACGCGGCGCCAGTAATTCTCTGATTGGTAGCTTGGCAACCATCCCGGCTATCGGCGTGATGCTAAGTTCGTTCGTCGTGCCGTATTGTTTGAAAATGGCAGGTGGTAGAAAGTTACTTCTAGGGGGTGTTTTTGTAGAGATTTTTCTGATTATTTGGTTGATGCTGACTGACAAACTGTTGGCCTGGTTTGTAATTCGATTTCTCGGTGGTTTTTCCGGCGGTATCGTTTTTATCGTGTCAGAGACCTGGCTTAATGAGATCACACCGGAATCGCTCCGGGGGCGTGTCATAGGGTTGTACAACACCATGTTGGGATTGAGTTTCGCGATCGGACCACTGGTATTGTCCATGACCGGGATTCAGGGACACTTACCATTTCTGATAGGCATCGGTCTGATGTCGATGGCGATCGTGCCATTGTTGTTGGTTAAAGGCTATTCACCAGATAGTTTAGAGTCACCTACATTCAACATATTGAGCTTTGTGCGAGTTGCACCGTTGTTGGTCATCGCATGTTTCGTGGTGGCGCTTAAAGACATGGCCAGCGTTGGGCTGTTACCGGTTTATGGCATCAGAAGCGGTTTAACGGAAGCCACCGCAGCATTAATGTTGTTTTTTGCTGCTATTGGCGGTGCAGTGTTGCAATTTCCTATTGGTTGGTTGGGGGATTACTTCAGCCGTCTCGGCGTGATGGTTGTGTGTGGTTTGATAGGTATTGCCGGAGCAGTTGTATTGCCCTTTGTGATCATGGTGCCTTGGTTGTTGTTTTTAACGTTGTTTGTTTGGATGGGTGTTTTCGCCGGTGTATACACCATTACTTTGACGCTGGCAGGGCAATGGTTTCGTGGGAACGAATTGGCGATAGCCATCGCATCATTCGGTGTATTCTGGGGGCTTGGTGGATTAGCGGGACCTGTTATCGCCGGCTACAGCATGGATGTCTGGGGGCCAAATGGATTTCCATTGATTATGGGAGTATCCGCAACTTTGTTAATTGTTTTTTGTATGGTGCCCCGTTTTCGGCAAGCACCGAGGGGTGCTGCAGTGGTCAGATCAACGCCATGATTAGAGGTATGGATACGGTGATCCGAATCGGATGGGTACTCGTGGCTGGTGGCACGATCGGTGTTGCGACGGCGGGAGGTACAGTCGGATTTCTCTGGGTTCTGAATTTCTGTTACACCCACTTGCTGGGTTCCGGTGACAACTATGGTGGACTACGGTCCGGATTAGCTGGCTTACTGCTTTTTGCGATTCCGGTTGTCGGGGGTCTGTTGGTAGGCGGTCTTCGTGCACGGCTGCCGCGGGGAAATATTCAAGGCCCGGCAGATGTTGTCGAATCAGTTCAGACTTTCAAGGGGGAGATACCACTGTCGGTCGGTGTCCGATCGGTTGTTGCCAGTTTAGTGGGTCTAGGGGTAGGCGCATCGGCGGGTCAGTATGGGCCGTTGGTTCACTTGGGCGCTACAGTGGGATCAGCCATTTCCCGCTTCATGGGTCGGGGTGCTTGGGTAGGTAGCACAGGTATCGCCTGTGGCGTTGCGGCAGCCATTTCGACGGCTTTTACCGCGCCCATAGCGGGTATTCTATTTGCCCACGAAGTGGTGTTGCGTCATTTCTCACTTCGCGCTTTTGCCCCGGTAACAGTTTCAGCAATCGTCGGGTATATCATCGCGGGGCCGGTTCTTGGTCAACGTCCCTTATTAGCCTTGTCCGCCAGTGTCGTGGGCAGTATCGCAGACTATGTACTGTTAATTGCGCTGGGTGTAGTGAGCGCAGTTCTAGCTGTTTTGTTTATGCGGCTGATGTTGTGGACTGAACGACGCTCGTTCGAGGTGCCGATACCGATGGCTCTAAAGCCCGCATTGGCGGGGATACCTGTTGGGCTTGGTATAGGCGATCTTGCCGTGATTCTAATAGCGAAGTTAGTGCTTACGGCAGTGTGTGTGGGGTTTGGTCTCGCGACCGGGGTGTTTACACCGGCTTTGGTGATCGGTCTTCTTTTTGGCGCTTTTGTCGGCCAGGGTCTGGGGATAGTATTCGGGTCCGGCCACTCTGACCTTGGCATATTCGCAGTGTGTGGGGCTGTTGCTGTAGCCAGCCCGGTGATTGGTGCTCCGCTGTCAGCAATTCTGATCGTGTTTGAGCTGACGCGAAACTACGAACTGACCACGGCAGCCATGTTGAGTGTTGTATTCGCTAACCTGGTGTCGTATCGGATATTTGGACGGTCCTGGTTTGATCGTCTACTCTTAAACCGTGGTGTTGATGTCAGTCAGGGGCGTGATCATCTGCTGCTACAATCTCAATCGGTAGCGGAATCGATGGATTCACCGCTGGTGACAGTTCTAGGCTCTGAGTCTCTGGCCGATGTGTTGACACAAATGGATGCTCAGGCCCGGAATCTAGCCTGGGTAGTCGACAGTCAACATGTCTTAACTGGCTCTCTTCGTTACGAGGCTCTACGCCTACTGTTGATTGACCAGCCAGATGCTGTTGATTGGCCTGCGTCCCGAGCTGCCGTGTCAACCAACGCTGTTTTTACCCCCGAAACAAATCTGGCTACCGCAATGCAACAAGTCGCGAACCAGAGCCAGGACTGGATAGCCGTGGTCGACGGTGGTCAACACCGTCGTTTTCTGGGAGTTATTTCTCGCGCAAAGATTGTCACAACCTACCAAGCGACCCTGGATCGTATAAGGGAAGAAGAACAGGCCTCGGCTTAACTTTGATGCGGCTACCAGCCTGAACTCTGGACCTGTACTTGGCAATGCCCCACGATTGTGAAACGTAAGATTTGGTTAGAGTTGGCAGGGCTGATTAGGCTGGGTCTCCCGATCATTTTTACCCAGTTGCTGCAGGTCAGCCAGGGGACGATCGCCATTATTATGATGGGTCGGGTTGGCTCACGAGAACTTGCCGCTGTTGGTCTTGGTACTTCCTTCTGGGTATTTGTTTGGCTGGGAAGTATGGGCTTGTTGATGGGATTATCTCCCACCATTGCCCAGCACCAGGGGGCAGGAAGACATCGCGAGATGCGCAGTGATTTTCAGCAGGGTCTATGGATGGCGCTAGTGATAGGTCTGCTGGCATTTGTTCTGATGCGCAATATTGGTGGCGTAATGGACCTCATCGGCGTTGATCCACAAGTTATTCCGTTGGTAAAGAGCTACCTAGAAATCGGGTCGTGGTCTATGCCTGCAGTGTGTCTGTATCTTGTGATGCGGTTTTTCTGCGAGGCAACAGGAAATTCCAGTCCTATGATGGTGATTCAAATACTGGTTCTGCCACTTGTAGTGTTGGGAAACTGGGTACTGATTTATGGAAATCTAGGATTTCCTGCACTGGGTGTTGATGGCGCCGCTCTGACATTCGCTGGCGGGATGATCCTGGCTGCTATCTTACTGGGTGGTTACATGCTGTTAACCCCTAAATATCGCGAACTGGGGTTGTTTGATGGGCTAACTTTCCCTGTCTTTACTCGACTTGGCGCACTTTTTCGACTGGGCGTACCAATTTCATGTTCACTGGTACTCGATTCAGCTTTTTTTAACGGGATAAACCTGTTAATGGGACGATTTGGCCATGTTGCACTGGCTGCGCATCAATTGGTTATAAATTATGCGACTGTTATTTTTATGGTCGCAGTTGGAATTTCAAGTGCCGTCATGGCCCGGGTTGGGCAGTCCGTAGGCAGTGGAAATATGGCTGAAGTCCGATTGAGAGGATGGCTGGGAATTGCAACAGCAACTGTACTAATGCTGCCTTCGGTATTGTTCATGTTCATGTTTCCGGGAATTATCGCCAGTATCTATACTAGCGAACCAGAAGTGACCGACATTGCGGTATCGTTATTAATGGTGGCTGCTCTATTTCAGTTGTTTGATGGTCTTTACATGGCTGGTGCAGGTGCTCTGAGAGGACTGAAGGATGTCAACGCTGTGATGTGGATCTCGGTCTTGTCGTACTGGGCGATTGGATTTCCTGTCGCGTGGATAATGGGTATGAATTGGGGTCCGACCGGGCTCTGGTACGGTATGGTAGTTGGTATCGGACTTACAGCAATTCTTTTGGGTTGGCGGTTCGAGGTAAAGTCGCGAAAGCTATTAGCAAGCCATGTCTAGTGCAGCTGACAATATCGAC
>LUSG01000101.1 GCA_001629395.1 Gammaproteobacteria bacterium REDSEA-S15_B12
CGACATGATGTTGCAATTATTCTTTACTGCAAAATCGTAGGTTACCGGGGCCCGGGCTGCGACCCATATAGGGGGATGAGGCTGTTGCAGCGATTTAGGTACCGACGTGGCAGTCGGGAACGACCAGAACTCCCCGTCGTGGGCATAGTCACCAGCCCAGAGCGATTTAACGACGGGCAGCATTTCCTGTACATACCTGTAACCCTCAGATTGTTTAAGACCGGGATGCATACGGTCGAATTCACGTTGGTAGGCACCTGAACCGATGCCAAATTCAAGTCGTCCGCCACTGTACAGGTCGAGCAGGGCAGCTTCTCCGGCCACATCGATCGGGTGCCAGTAGGGTGCAACAACCACTGCAGTCCCAAGGCGGATTCGGCTGGTGTGTGCTGCCCACCAGGTCAGGATCTGGAAAGGATTGGGTGCGATGGTCATCTCCAGCGCGTGGTGTTCGGCAGCCCAGGCGCTTTCAAATCCTGCCTTATCTGCCATCTGTACCATCTCCAGCGTGTGCTGGGCCACATCTTTCATATCGGCTTCAGCCGACATGCGCTCCATATTGATGACGAGTTGAAATTTCATGTTTAACGTCGTTTCGATACGTTCAAGGCTCGCAAAAGGCAGGACGTAGCTGCTTGAAGTCTAGCACCATCGATCAGTCCTAATGGAGCCAGTAATGCTTGTTGTCGTGACTCAGGTCAGCTTTTCATAGATTCCTCTGTTCGGCCTGCGCGGGATCACTGCATGACAAAGGGATCGGCGATAGGATCGGGCGAAGTGTTCAGCCAGACGGTTTTGGGCCGAGTATAGTCATAGATCGCCTCAAGGCCTGATTCGCGGCCGTAGCCACTGTCCTTGTACCCACCGAATGGGGCGAGTGGTGAGACCATCCGGTAAGTATTGACCCAGACAATACCACTGCGAATGCCCTTGGTTATTCGCAGAGCACGCCCGATATCTGCTGTGAAGACACCTGCAGCGAGCCCAAAACGACTGTCGTTGGCGAGTTGGAGTGCGTGGGCTTCATCGGTAAACCTAAGTGCACTGACCACCGGTCCGAAGAGTTCGCGCTGGACAATGCCGATCTGCTGGTCCGGACATGCCACGACCGTGGGTTCGTAGTACCAACCGTCGCCCATGCCGGCAGGCTGTTGACCCCCATGGATAAGGGTCGCGCCATTGGCTTTGGCATCAGCGACCGTGGAGTCGATATTGTCGAGCTGTGCCCGGGTTGCCAGAGGACCCATCTGGCTGTTGTCGTCAAGAGGATCCCCAATCCGGATTTTGCTTGCTTTTTCTGCGACCCGCGCAAGGACTTCGTCGTGAATAGATTCGTGCAGGAGCAGCCTTGAACCGGCGACACAGCTCTGACCGCTGGCACTGAATATGCTCAGCAGTACACCGTTGGTTGCACTTTCAAGGTCAGCATCGTCGAATACCACCACCGGTGATTTTCCTCCTAACTCCAGTGACACCTGTGCGAAATTTTCTGCGGAATTTCTCACCACGTGGCGGGCTGTTCCAGGGCCGCCGGTAAAACTGATCCTATCGACCAGCGGATGGGTTGTGAGGGCGCGGCCGCACGGTTCACCGAGACCTGAGATCACGTTGAAAACCCCGGGCGGGAAACCGGCTTCTTCGAATACCTTGGCGAATTCCAACATGGGTGCTGAGGCATGTTCGGAGGCCTTGAGTACGACTGTGTTGCCGGCGGCCAGGGCTGGGCCGATTTTGACGGCAACCAGAAATAGTTGTGAATTCCAAGGGACTACAGCGGCAACGACTCCCAGCGGCTCACGTATTGTCATGGTCCACATATTGGGCTTATCTATGGGAAGGGTCTCTCCACTGACCTTGTCGGCCAGGCCGGCATAGTAGTAAAAGTAGTCCGAGATATAACGCGCCTGCCAGCGGGTTTCTTTGAACAGTTTGCCGGTGTCCACGGTTTCGCAATGGCCGAGCGATTCAGAGTGTTCGGCAAGGACATCACCGAGTCGGCGCAGTAGTTTGCCTCGTTCAGTGGCGGTCATTGTGGACCAGGGACCTTCAGTAAATGCACGGTGTGCAGCCTTGACTGCGGTGTCGACATCGACCTCATCTGCTTCGGGAACCACCGCCCAGGGTTTTCCGTCGGAAGGGTTGATGCTCTCAAATGTCTTGCCACTTTGAGCTGCTACCCACTCTCCATTGATGTACATCTGGTAATTCTTTAGCTCAGCCATCTGGGGTTCCTTGGGTTATAGAGGTTTGTAAGCAACGCATTCAATTTCTACGCGGATATCAACCAGAAAATCGCTGACCAGGCCGGAACGTGCCGGTGGCGACTCTGGAAAATATTCTGCATAAACGCTATCGAAGCCGGGGAAGTCCTCGCGGGATTTAAGCCAGACCATGGATTTAACGACGTCTCCCAGATCACATCCGGCGAGTGCAAGCGTCTCACTGATGGCGTCTAGGCAGGCCCGGGTCTGTTCTTCAATCGTGCCGCTGGTCATGGGAATTCCGTCCTGCATGGGAATCTGGCCGGTTAGAAATACAAAGTCGCCGGCGCGTACAGCCCGGGACAACGACAATTGCCGGCCATTGATAATCAGCGGTTCACCGATGATCTGTTTTCCAGAAATGGGCATGAGCCTCGTCTTGGGTCGGTGGACAATAGGCAATAAAGTATCATAGCTTACATTCCAGTTGCGTTTCGTCGTGAATCTATCCGTGATTCAGGTGGTTTTATATACTTTGGATCGAACAACAAACTACACAGCTGCCGGGACCTTCTTTGAGGAGGTTGGTGAGGGCAACCAGGTGATCGTGCTTTGTCACGGTGTCGGTCTTGACCACACGATGTGGGATAGGCAGGTCACTGCTTTGGCACCGTATTTTCGGGTCGTGCGTTACGATATGTTGGGGCACGGCCGTACAGCGGCGCGCCCCGACGTTTCGGCAATAGGTGATTTTGTTGCCCAGTTGAAGGAATTGCTGGATTTTCTCGAAATATCGAAACTGACCCTTGTCGGGTTGTCGATGGGTGGGGTCATTGCACAGGGGTTTGCGGCTGATGCACACGAGCGGCTTGAAAAGCTGATACTAATGAACACCGTGTACCGGCGAACGGATGCGGAGCTTAAAGGGGTTCGCAGCCGCCTCAAGATCACCGTCGATAAAGGACTCAAACCCGTTGCCGATTTAGCGCTTGACCGCTGGTTTGATGACGCATTCAGGCGGGCTAACCCGGATGTTGTTACCAGCATAAGAAATCGCTTGATATCCAACGACCTTACGGCTTACTCCACGGCTTACGGGATATTTGTGGAAGCGGACCGGGAAATCGGTGCAGCACTTAAGCAGGTGCGATGCCCCACGCTGGTGATGACCGGTGAGCTCGACACGGGTTCGACTCCGGAACTGGCTTATAGAATGGCCGCGGATCTAGGCGACGTGCAGGTCGTCATCTTGCCCGGCTTGCGCCATTTAGCACCTCTTGAAGACCCGCCCCAGGTCAACCGGGTGTTACTGGAGTTTCTCGGTATTGATTTACTACCTAGCCGAACAAATTTAGTTCCATCACAACGCCAACAGGAGGCAGATATGGATAAAGCGTTATTTGACAAAGGACTGGCCACACGTCGGGACGTTCTCGGCAAAGAATACGTTGACAATGCACTGGCGAATGCCAGTGAGTTTGCCCAGGAGTTTCAGGAACTTCTCACGGAATACTGCTGGGGTGCCGTATGGGGCGATGAAACGCTTGATCGAAAGACGCGCAGCATGCTTAACGTGGTGATGCTTGCGGCGCTTAACCGGATGCACGAGTGGGAGCTTCATTTTCGCGGGGCTATCGTCAATGGTGTGTCGCGTGACGAGCTCAAGGCCATTTTGAATCAGATCGCCATTTATTGCGGCGTGCCGGTCTCTGTTGAATGTCATCGAATTGCAAAGCGTGTTTTTGCCGAGCTCGATGGTGACTGACGAGCTATGCTAGCGTGAAGACTACAGTTACTGAGAATCCGGCCTCGCTTGGGTTTTCACAAGAAAGGCTGGAACGTATCAGTGCCTGGATGGATCGCTATGTTAATGCCGGTAAGCTGCCCTGTGCGTTGACACTGATCTGTCGTCATGGTGAAGTCGTGTTCGCCCGGAGTGTTGGCCAGCGAGACCTGGATTCAGGTGGATCGATCGAGATGGATTCGATCTTTCGGATCTTCTCGATGTCCAAGCCCCTGACATCGGTTGCTGTGATGATGCTGTATGAGGAAGGAAATTTTCAGCTCGATGACCCCATATCCCGATTCATTCCGTGTCTCGCCGATCCCAGGGTGATGGTTTCGAATGTCGACGGACAGCTACAGACCCGCCCGGCAAGCGGTCCAATTACGATCAAACAACTGTTGACGCATACCGCAGGATTTACCTACGGCTGGAATGAAGAATTCTCACTGGGTGAAATGTACCAACAGGCCGCTGTCGATTTTTGGCCGAATAGCGGGGTGCTCGCCGACGTTGTGGAACGGGTATCGGAATTGCCATTACTGTTTGAGCCGGGGAGCCGTTTCGGATACGGTATTTCAACCGATATATTAGGGCGGTTCATCGAGGTTATTTCAGGACAGTCACTGGCTGTCTTCATGCAGCAGCGTATTTTTGAACCCTTAGGGATGACCGACACCGGGTTCTCAATCACGCCTGACAAGCTGGATCGTTTGACAACACTCTATGAAGCAACAGGCGATAGCAGTACGCTCGTCCCAGTTGATACTCCCGGAGCAACGCTTTTTGCTGCAGAAAACGTTACCACGTTTTCTGGCGGTGGTGGATTATTGTCGACACCGGCGGACTACCTGCGATTTGCCGAGATGCTCCGTTGCCGGGGGGAATTCAATGGTGTGCGTCTTCTGGGTTCACGGACTGTGGATTTCATGACTCAGAATCACCTGCCCGGCGACCTGGCACAGATGGGTGATATAGACTTCGATGGCTGGAGTATTGCCGGTGAAGGTGTAGGGTTCGGCTTGGGATTTTCTGTGGTACTTGATTCGGTCCGGGCACGCACACTGTGCTCTGTGGGAGAATTCTCCTGGGGTGGTATAGCCAGTACCGTGTTTTGGGTCGATCCGATGGAAGATATCACCGCGATGTTTCTGACCCAGCTGACACCTTCGAGTACTTATACATTAAGACGCGAGCTTCGAGTACTGGTCTATCAGGCCCTGGTCGACGGGGGCTTAACGATTTGATGACTACATGGGCTGGATCGGGGGCAAGAAACCAACGATGAACACTCAGCAGAAACAGACCGACCGTGCAGCGCTGCCGCTGCAGGGCATCCGAGTTGTGGAACTGGGTACCAGTGTCGCGGCACCGTACGGTACCTGGATCCTGGCGAGCCTCGGCGCAGAAGTCGTCAAGGTGGAGCGTCCGGGCAAAGGAGATGACGCACGCTACTGGGGGCCACCGTTCTGGGAAGAGACCTCAACCATGTTTCATACCTACAATCGGGAAAAGCGCTCGTTAGAAGTGGACCTGAAGGATCCAGAGCAGGTTAAAAAGTTGCGGCGTTTCATTGCCGACGGCGTCGATGTGGTGGTCCAGAATCTCAGAGCGGGTGTTGCCGACAGCGTAGGCCTGGGTGCTGAACAATTAACAACAGAACTGCCTGGGTTGATCTATTGCAATATTCGGGCGTTTGGAGCCGCCGGGCCGATGCGGGAACAGCCTGGGTACGATCCCTTGATGCAGGCTTTTTCGGGGTTGATGAGTGTCAGTGGTGAAGCGGGTCGCAAACCAGTACGCGTGGGTACCTCAATAGTTGATAAGGGCGCCGGGATGTGGTGTGCAATTGGCGTGTTGTCCATGTTGAATGCCCGCCAGCAGACCGGTCGAGGCGGTGTCGTCGATACGTCGTTGCTCGAAACTGCACTGGCATGGATGGGCTTTCATGTCGCCGATTTTCGTGCAACAGGGGAAGCACCCAAGCCGCAAGGGTCCGGTGTCCGTGGAATTGCGCCTTACCAGGCCTATGAATGCGCTGATGGCTACCTCGTTGTCGGTGCAGCCAATGACCGATTGTTCGGGAAACTGGCTGAAGCACTGGGGCATCCGGAATGGTCGGAGGACGAGCGGTTTGCAACCAACCCTGACAGGTTCGGCAATCTTGTTCAGCTCAACGAGTTGCTAGAACCACTGTTTCGCAATGCCGGCCGCGAACACTGGCAGACGATGTTTAACGAACTTGGGATTCCCTGCGCGCCGCTGCAGCAGCTCGATGAGGTGCTGGAACACGAGCAGGTTGAGGCGCTGGGCATTATTCAACGTGCCGATGAAGGTGCAATGCCACTCATCGGGCCACCTGTAAGTTTTGACGGTCGTCGCCCGTCCGCCCGGCAGCGGGCACCGGCGTTGGGTGAGTACAATGATACCTATTCGGATGAGGTTTCTGACGAGTAAGACAACCGTGCCTGAATTCCACACCATCGAGCTGTCGATCAGAGACGACATTGCGCTGTTGACACTGAATCGACCGGACTCAGCGAACGCGATGAATACGCAAATGGCCGAGGAAATGCTGGCCGTACTGACCGGTCCCGAGGCCCCAGCCACCGCCGCAAGGTGCATTATCCTGACCGGTACCGGTGGTCGAGCGTTCTGTGCTGGAGCGGATCTTAAGGAACGAAAAGGAATGACCGATACGGTCTGGATACAACAGCATGCGGTATTTGAAACACTCGGTTTAGCGCTGATGGACCTTCAAGTGCCTTTGATCGGGGCGATTAACGGCGCCGCATTTGGCGGTGGAATGGAGATGGTGCTGGCCTGTGATTTTGCGTATGCCGCCAACACAGCCCGGTTTGCGCTGACCGAGACTACGCTAGGGATTCTCCCGGGCATGTGCGGTACACAGTATCTGCCGGGTGCTGCCGGGATTCGCCGGGCCAAGGAGATAATTCTGACCGGCCGTCCGTTCAATGCGCAGCAAGGCCTACAGTGGGGGGTCATCAATCAGGTGTGTGAACCCGATCAATTACTCGGTCAGGTTTTTGATACGGCTGCTGCGATTGCAGCCAACGGGCCCATTGCGGTGCGGGAGGCCAAGCGAGCCCTGAATCATGCTGGCCGTGGCGGTATCAAAGCAGGTTACCGCATAGAACTAGACGCCTACAGCCGGGTAGTGCCTACTGCTGATCGACGCGAAGGTATTCTCGCTTTTAACGAAAAGCGACAACCACAATTCAAGGGAGAGTAGGGTTATGGGTGACGCACTGAAGCAGATGAACCTGGGAGAAGATTTCCCGGAGATCCGGGAGGCAGTAGGCCGGATATGCGATGATTTTCCTGGAGAATACTGGCGAGAGATGGATGCTAAGAGCACTTACCCCGAGGCGTTTGTCAGCACCCTGACCGAGTCGGGCTGGTTGTCTGCCTTGATTCCAGAATCCTATGGTGGTTCGGGTCTGCCGCTGCGGGCCGCAGCGGTCATCTTGGAAACTATTCACGCGTCGGGGGGTAGTGCCTCAGCGTGCCATGCGCAGATGTATACCATGGGTACTGTGCTTAGACATGGCAGCGACGAGCAGAAACAGAAGTATCTGCCAAAGATCGCAAGCGGCGATTTGCGCTTACAGGCCTTCGGGGTTACAGAACCCACTTCGGGAACGGACACCACGAGTCTTCGTACCCGGGCGGTACGGGATGGAGATCATTATGTGGTGAATGGCCAGAAAATCTGGACCAGCCGGGCACTGTAC
>LUSG01000102.1 GCA_001629395.1 Gammaproteobacteria bacterium REDSEA-S15_B12
AGGCGCAGATTATCATCGAGCAATGGAGGAGGCACTACAACACCATCAGACCACATTCAGCACTGGGTTACAGGCCGCCGACACCGGAGTCCATCGTCCCAATAGACCTAAGGCCGGCCATGCACTAACATTCAAACTGGACCAGTTGGTGGGGGCAGTTCAAAACCTGATCGCGCAACTCATAGTTTTAAAATCACCTTTTAGATCCGTGAATTTAGTATTGTTTATACATCCGGAAACAATACCCAAGAATCTGTTATCTGCTTCTAATTGACTATGCCACACTTGTCGACATGGAAAATTACTATCAAATGTCAGACCCAGTGATGGTCGATCGGTGATCCTCTGCCGCTCTTCCGACGGCATCCAAATCAATCTCGAATCCAAATCCAGGGCCAGAGAGTACTGGCAAGCTTCCATTCTGTAGGCTTAAATTGGGACTCGAAATTAAGTCCGACGACAACAAATGGTTCATATATTGATTCCCATCATCTAGATTGTGAATCACCGCCGCTGCATGATTTGCAGCACACGTAGTAATTCCAGTTTCGTGTAATCCATGGATACAAATGTTTACACCAGCTGCTGAGGCAACTGTGGCTGCTTCTATAAAAGGAATCACTCCACCAGCTTCATGCAGGCCCAGCACAATTAGATCGGCCGCACCCAATGTAACTGCATTGTAGACGTCTGTTGCATTAAATACTGACTGGTCCGCAGCGATCGCGATTGGACTATTTTCTTTAATTTGCCTCAAGGTGTGTAGGCTTCTATGGCTGCAGGGTTGCTCGATCATCTCGATGTCATAAGCTGATAACGTACGTATCATTCTAGCGGCCATTAATGGATCCCAAGCTTCATTAGGATCGAATCGAAGACGGACAGATGCTCCAACTGCCTGACGGACCTTTTGTACAATCTCAACATCTAGTTTTTCTCCACGACCAATTTTTCCATATATAACTCTGCATCCTTGCTCAACAAATCGAGTAGCATCCAATGCTAACTCATCAGCTGTTTCACCTTGGATGAATCCAAAATAATCAATTTTGTTCCGAACTTTCCCCCCTATAAGTTCATGAACTGCTCGATCAGCAGTTTTCCCTGCAGCATCCCAAATCGCCATCTCAAGCCCCGTTAGAATCTGACCACCGAATCTTGGCGCACTACATGTTCCGTGAGCTTGAAATAAAGTGTGGTAGCACTCCGACATAATTGAGCGACTCATAAAGACACTTTTTCCAATGAGGTGTTGACCCGCGAGATCGATAAATGACTTGATCCCGTTCGCACTCGGTGTTCCGATTGCTTCCCCATACCCAGATATTCCATCTTCAGTCTTTACTTCAACCAGAATTACTTCTGCACCGTAGGTCACACCATGTGCCCAGTGATAAGGGACTTTATTCCTTACCAAAAGAGGTGTTGCGTATACATTTCTTATAATCATCTTCTATCCGATATAGGTTAGGTAAATTCGATTTATAACGCTCTATCTTAAAATAGTTTTGACTAATTTGCTGTACCCCGTCAGTGGAAGTTGGACAGAAGAGCCTGATTGTCTAAGAGAGGGTTTTAGTTCATCGCTAACTTGAAGAGGAGACGATGATGACAGGCAAGCAAGCGTGGAGTAGCCATACTCGCAGGTATCTTTCTGAGTTCTGTATTCTTGGGTTCTATACTGCAATGAGGCCGGGTGAGATGTTAGAACTTGAATGGTCAAGAGTATCCTTTGATAAAAGGACTATTGAGCTGAGAGTCCAAGATACGAAGGGTGAGTCAAGAAGATTGGTACCGTTGGTAGATGAATCCTACGATTCTTTACTGAGACTTAGAGCGGTAGCAGATGAGTTCTTCCCTGATACACCCTATGTATTTACCCATACTAAGCCCAGATACTTTGGTAGTCGCATCCAGTCAGTCAGAAGGGTATGGGAGACTGCTATAAGAAGGGCTGGTATAGCATGGGCTACACCACATTCGCTAAGGCATACCTCTATTACAGAGGCTGTGCATGCGCCGAACTCAAACGTAGTAGATATTTCTAGGGTAGCAGGGCATAAGAACTTAAAGACTACTCAAAGATATATACATACTGCGGACGAAAGGGCGCATCAAGCGATGGCTAAGCTACTAAAGTTAACAACGTTTTAGCGACGTTAAGGAATAGAGCGTGAACGGACTGTTGAAAAAACCCTATAAAACTGGCTCCCCGGGCTGGACTCGAACCAGCGACATATGGATTAACAGTCCACCGTTCTACCAACTGAACTACCGGGGATCAGGAAGGCGAATGCTACTGTCCACTCGGTCGACGGTCAAGAGAAACTGCCATAGTTCGCACTCAAATGGGTTGCGCTATGCATTTTGATCTTGTCCCTGACGATGTTCGTGCGCGGCCCGTACGGTAGACAATGACCAATAGTGGGGGAACCTTGGGGTCGGCAGTACAGATTCTAAATGTACCATTGGGCCAGGCGCTGCCATCATTTTTGTAGAAAAGATATCCGGTCTTGCGGAAGTGTACAGAGATACTAGTGTTCAGCGGCAGAGTTCGTAGTAGCAGTATCTCGCTGGGTTCCAGTTGCCTATTGTGGTTTTGATCAGAAAAGACCGTCCAACCTTGGCTCCAATCGGTACTCGTTTTGCAACGATCTGAGTTTTGACCCGGACACAGGTATAGTCTGGTACTGTTTGCGAGTGCTTCAGTCCGGGACCAATTAAGGTCTGCTATAAGTAATCGTGCTGTTGCATTCCGTATCGACCAAACTGAAAGCGTTTGAAAACCAGGAATAGCCAATTGGACAAGGACGGCAATAATCAAACAAGCAACAAGCAGTTCAATCAAACTTATGCCGGTTTGTCTGGATCGATGGAATACCGAATTTGGTGTTGCAGGGTTATAGAATTGACAAAGAATTCGCGCCATAGCTGTGAACGCTAGGCGTTTTGTACCGGTCAGACTGTGTTGCAGTTCACAGAACCATTTGGCTGACTAGGTTTCAGTACCAAGGCCCTGCTCAGATGAGCCTGATAAAACGAGTTTTGACTTAACATAATCAAAAATGATGCGTCAGTTTCAGTTAGAAAGTGAATTTCATCCCGCAGGAGACCAGCCTGAGGCGATCGAGGCATTGCTGAACGGTATTGAGGTTGGAGAGTTGTACCAGACCTTGCTCGGTGTCACAGGATCGGGCAAGACGTTCACAATGGCCCATCTGATTGCCAGTACAAGTAGAACGACATTAATACTTGCCCCGAACAAAACGCTAGCCGCGCAGCTCTATGCAGAAATGCGTGATTTTTTCCCGGACAATGCGGTTGAATATTTTGTGTCTTACTACGATTACTATCAGCCCGAAGCGTATGTACCGAGCAGTGATACTTATATTGAAAAAGATGCGTCTATCAACGATCACATTGACCAGATGCGTCTATCGGCCACAAAGGCGCTTCTGGAGCGAGAGGATACAATCATCGTTGCCACGGTTTCGGCAATTTATGGCCTCGGCGATCCGGCGGCCTATCACGGGATGATTCTTCACCTGAGGCAAGGGGGCCTGGCGGAACAACGTGACATTCTGCGACGCCTTTCTGAGCTTCAATATACACGCAATGAAATGGATCTTCGGCGTGGGACTTTTCGGGTTCGCGGCGATGTTATCGATATTTTTCCAGCAGAATCGGAGCGTTTTGCCGTGCGAATCGAGTTGTTTGGCGATCAGATTGAACGCCTGGCACGATTTGATCCCCTAACCGGGGAAGTCGATGAAAGGCTGAACCGTTTCACTATCTATCCTAAGAGCCATTACGTAACTCCTCGCGAGACCCTGCTAGAGGCAACAAAATTCATAAGGGACGAATTGGCTGAACGACTTTCAGTTCTGCGAGGTCAGGAGCGACTCTTGGAGGCCCAACGTCTCGAACAGCGCACTCAATATGATCTTGAAATGATCGAAGAATTGGGCTACTGCAATGGGATTGAAAACTACTCGAAATTTCTTTCTGGTCGCAAGGTGGGCGAACCCCCACCGACACTGATTGACTATCTGCCAGACGGTGCACTGCTGTTTATAGACGAAAGCCATGTGACGGTGCCCCAACTGGGTGCAATGTACAAAGGCGATCGTTCGAGAAAAGAGACGCTTGTTGAATATGGGTTTCGATTGCCGTCAGCATTGGATAACCGACCGTTGCGATTTGATGAGTTTGAACGAATGATTCCCCAGACCGTGTTCGTATCAGCAACGCCAGGACCCTACGAGTCGGAACACAGCTCCAGTACCGTAGATCAGGTTGTGCGGCCAACAGGGTTGGTAGATCCAGTCCTGGAGGTCAGGCCAGTGGCCACTCAGGTGGATGACCTGATGTCTGAGATTCAACTTCGCGTGAAAGCGTCTGAAAGGGTTTTGGTAACTACATTAACCAAGCGAATGTCTGAAGATCTTTGTGATTATTTGGCAGATCACGGAATACGCGTGAGATACCTTCATTCCGATATAGATACTGTCGAACGTGTTGAGATTATCCGGGATCTGCGCCTTGGTGTTTTTGACGTGCTGGTAGGCATTAACTTATTGCGTGAAGGCTTGGATCTCCCAGAAGTATCTCTGGTGGCTATTCTGGATGCCGATAAAGAGGGGTTTCTCCGTTCGACACGCTCTTTGATTCAGACAATCGGCCGTGCTGCCCGAAATATCAACGGGAAAGCAATTCTTTATGCCGACGCTGTGACGCAGTCTATGCAAAGGGCGATCGACGAAACAGAAAGGCGGAGGAAAAAACAAGAGGCTCACAACATCCGTCATGGAATTTCGCCGGCGACTGTAGAAAAACGAATTACAGAAATCATTGATGGTGTTTATGAAAAGGCTCAGCAAGTAGGCGGAACCAGGTCTGGTAAAGCGGGCACAGTTGATCCAAATATCGCAACTATCGAAATCAAATCAGCCGCCGACCTTGGACGCCTGATTGACGGGCTTGAGAAGCAGATGTACGACCACGCACGTGCACTTGAATTCGAGCAGGCGGCACAGCTTCGGGATAGCATCAGTGAGTTGAAAAAAAGGCACTTCACCGCTCGTTCTATAAGCGACCGACCGTCGGTGGTCAGGTAGCAGCCCGGCCTGCCCATCGCCGATAATTGGATGTAGAATAGGGGTATAGCAGTAATAAAGGCGCGTAGCTCAGCGGTAGAGCACTTGCTCGACACGCAAGTGGTCGGTGGTTCGATCCCACTCGCGCCTACCAGATACCGAATCAATCGTATGCCACATTGAGTCAATGTGGCATTCTCGTTTAAAACATCTAGAGCTTAGATGCCAGACGCGACAGCGGCCAGGGAAAACAAAATGCCTGAAATTCAACTGCCTGACGGAAAACTTGCGAAACGTGCGTTGGCAGGTGAGGTTGACGGTAATTTGGTCGACATGGATTACTGTGTCGATAGTGATCAATCTATATGCATTATTACACCCGAAGATCCAAAGGGAGTCGAGATTCTGCGTCACTCCTGCGCCCATCTTATGGCCCATGCGGTTAAAACGCTGTATCCGGCGGCTCAGGTAACAATCGGGCCAGTTATTGAAGATGGGTTTTACTATGATTTTTCCTATGCTTCTGGTTTTGAAGAAGCTGATCTGGAAAAGATAGAAAAGAAAATGTACGAGCTTGCAAGTTCGCAACTACCGGTCACTCGTTCAACTGTGACGCGGGATGAAGCGGTTTCGCTATTTAAGGCCAGTGGCGAGAACTACAAAGCGGAAATTATCGGCGCTATACCGGAAGACGAGATCATTTCGCTGTACACACAAGGCGAGTTCACCGATCTGTGTCGTGGACCGCACGTTCCATCAACTGGTTATCTAAAAGCTTTTAAGCTTACAAAACTGGCTGGCGCGTATTGGCGGGGTGATTCAACGAAAGAAATGCTGCAACGAATTTATGGTACTGCGTGGCCGGATAAGAAGCAGCTTGATGCCTATCTCACCCGCTTGGCCGAGGCTGAAAAAAGGGACCATAGAAAGTTGGGCAAACAGCTGGACTACTTTCATTTTCAAGAAGAAGCACCAGGTATGGCTTTCTGGCATGAACAGGGATGGATATTGTATCAACGGGTAGAAGCATATGTTCGAACTTTGCTCGAAGAATATGACTACCAGGAGGTGAACACACCACAAGTGCTGAATAGACGATTGTGGGAACGTTCAGGGCACTGGGAAAAGTTCAGAGAAAACATGTTTACCACGCATGTAGAGGATCAGGACTACGCCATTAAACCAATGAACTGCCCCGGTCATGTCATGATCTTTAATCAAGGGCTTAAAAGCTACAGAGACCTGCCTCTAAGAATATCCGAATTCGGCGTCTGCCACAGAAATGAGCCCTCAGGTACCCTGCATGGACTGATGCGTGGTCGGCGGTTTACCCAGGATGATGCCCACGTTTTCTGCACAGAAGAGCAAATTGGCAGTGAGGTGTCAACACTGATCGATCTGACTTACCGTATGTATAACGATTTTGGGTTTGAGGACATTGAGGTTGCCCTGTCGACTCGACCGGAAAATCGAGTGGGGGATGACTTGTTGTGGGATCGCTCAGAGAAGGCGTTGGCTGCTGCACTTGAAGAAAAAGGGGTACCTTTTACAGTACAGGAAGGCGAGGGTGCATTTTACGGGCCAAAACACGAGTTCGTGCTCCGCGACTCTATTGGCAGACGTTGGCAATGCGGGACTATACAACTGGACTTCTCGATGCCGAGTCGACTGGGAGCCGAATACGTTGCTGAAGATGGAACGAAAAAGGTGCCCGTCATGATCCATAGGGCAATTCTGGGTTCTCTCGAGCGTTTTATTGGAATTTTGATTGAAGATACTGAAGGAAAACTGCCTGCGTGGCTTTCTCCGGTCCAGTTAATCGTGTGCAACATTGGGCCAAGGCAGCACGAATATGCCCTCTCTGTGCAAAAACGCCTAAAAAATCATGACTTAAGAGTGCAATGTGACTTGAGAAACGAGAAGATCGGCTATAAAATTCGCCATGCAACTCTGCGCAGAATTCCTTTTATTCTGGTTGTTGGAGACAAGGAAATAGACGCGGAGAGTGTTTCCGTGCGTACCCAGGATGGGACCGATCTTGGGTCAATCGAGCTAGACAGGGTAGCAACAGCGCTACCAGGCCTCTCATCCAAGCGGTAAATAGCTAACCAGGTAAAGGAGTAGCGACATAGCAGCAAAGCAGCAGCGCATCAACGATGAGATTACAACCGGTGAAATCCGGCTAATCGGAGAAGGCGGAGAACAACTGGGTATTGTTTCAGTTACTCAAGCCCACCAGATTGCAGAAGAAAAACAGCTTGATCTTGTTGAGATCTCGCCCCATGCAGAACCACCTGTATGTCGGTTGATGGACTACGGCAAATTCTTATATTCAGCGGCAAAGAAAAAGCAGGAATCGAAAAAAAAGCAAAAACAGATAGTCGTTAAAGAAGTCAAATTTCGGCCTGGCACTGATGTCGGCGACTATGACATAAAGGTGCGAAATTTGGTGCGGTTCCTGGATGCCGGAAATAAGGTCAAGGTGACTTTACGGTTCCGAGGCAGAGAAATGGCCCATCAGGAACTGGGTATGAAAATGTTAAAACGAGTCGAAGCGGATCTGGATGAACTGGGAGTGGTCGAGCAAATGCCAAAAATGGAAGGTCGACAGATGGTCATGGTCCTGGCGCCTAAGAAGTAAATTAAGAGTCATTCGAGAGACAGTCAAGATGCCGAAAATGAAGACGAATAGGGGTGCTGCGAAGCGGTTCAAGACGACAGCAAGTGGTCGTTTTAAGCGATCACAGGCATATATGAACCACATCCTGACAAAGAAGTCGACCAAGCGGAAAAGGCAATTACGGTCGCAGTTAATCGTTCACCCCTCAAATGAGTCCGCGCTGAAGCGGATGCTTCCTTACAGTTAATACATCAGATTTCGCAAAACAAGCTGTGATGAAGGCTGGGCAATATGCGTACAGAGATCGTAGACAGCGTAAGCGTCAGTTTCGAGCGTTGTGGATTGTGCGGATCAATGCGGCAGCTCGGCTAAGCGGGATTAATTACAGTCAGATGATTAACGGTCTCTCGAAGGCAGCGGTTGAAATAGATCGAAAGGTACTGGCTGACATGGCCGTTAATGACAAAGCAGGTTTCGAGTCTTTGGCGGAACGAGCCAAGGCAGCACTGGTAGCTTAACGTTGCCCGTGGCAGTGCCATGGCATACGTAAGTAGACAATAGGAAAGGTCTTTGGCCTTTCCTTTTTTTTGTAGAAAGGGACTACAGTGAGTCAACAATCTGCAGGCGATGAGTTATCCGCCAAAATAACTGAACTGATCGAAGCGGTATCGGGCACAACCACGCTCTCTGCCCTGGAAGCCATACGGATTGCTCAACTCGGTCGAAAGGGATACCTGACACTTCAGCTCAAGCAGATCGGGAGTCTGCCGGTTGAAGAACGAAAAGCATATGGGCAAGCGCTAAATATTGCGAAACAAAAACTGGCAGTAGCTATCGATAGAAAAGTCGAGTTTCTCGAGCAGCAAGTGCAATCCAGCGCGCTAGATCGAGACATCATTGATGTATCACTGCCTGGTCGAGCCATAAAGCATGGCACATTGCATCCAATAAGTCGTTCTGTACGCAGGATTACTACCATATTTCGACGGCTCGGATTTGATGTCGCGGATGGCCCTGAAATCGAAGACGATTTCCATAACTTTGGTGCGCTGAATATTCCTGAGGATCACCCAGCTAGAGCCATGCACGATACCTTTTATCTATCTCCAGGTGTAGTCCTCCGTACTCATACATCGCCTGTCCAGGTGCGATATATGGAAAATCAAGAACTCCCGATTAGGGTCATAGCCCCGGGTAAGGTGTACCGGTGTGATTCTGATGTTACTCATACTCCTATGTTTAACCAGGTGGAAGGATTAGCAGTTGATGTGGACATAACCTTTTCCGATCTAAAAGGGATCCTGGTTCATTTTGTTCGCGAATTCTTTGAGCAGGACCTGCCGGTAAGATTCAGGCCATCTTACTTTCCTTTCACCGAACCTTCAGCGGAAGTCGATATGGGGTGTGTTTTTTGTGCCAGTACCGGCTGTAGAGTCTGTCAGCATACCGGCTGGTTAGAAATACTTGGTTGCGGCATGGTTCATCCCGAAGTGTTTAGACAAGTTGGTATCGACAACGAGAAATATAC
>LUSG01000103.1 GCA_001629395.1 Gammaproteobacteria bacterium REDSEA-S15_B12
GGCGTATTCCGTCCGATAAATCAGAGGCCACTGGGGCCAGGGATTTCCCTCAGGTCGTTCATCCGTCGGTTTAGAGAGCAATTCGAAATTAATCATACTCCGACAGCCGTGTCGAAGTGCCGTACCGATGCAGTCTGCACCAGTATCACCGCCCCCAACTACGATCACACGCTGGTCCTTGGCTGATAGTTCTGTCGCCCGGTGATGTCCATAGTTGAGCAAGCTCCGGGTACTTCGCGTCAGATAATCCATCGCGAAATGGATACCTGATAACTCTCGTCCTGGTATCTCAAGATCGCGGGGCACAGTCGCGACAGTCGCGAGCAACACGGCATCATGCCGACTAACCAGCTCCCGACTATCCAGCTGTGACATGTCGACGCCACCCTCCGTCATGATCGATACCATATGACCAGCTGAATAATCTTTGGGCTGACCCACATTAATCCCAGTCACAAACTCAATACCTTCTGCTTGTAGTAGGCTTACACGTCGATCGACCACTGATTTGGACAGCTTCATATTGGGAATGCCATACATCAGTAACCCACCAATTCGGTCAGTACGTTCGTAAACTGTTACCGTGTGTCCGGCCTTGTTCAGTTGATCAGCTGCAGCAAGACCCGCCGGGCCTGAGCCCACGACACCGACCGTTTTACCGGTTCTTGTCGACGGTGGCTTCGCTACGATCCAGCCCTCTTCAAAACCACGATCAACAATCGCGTTTTCGATATTCTTGATTGTGACTGCGGGCTCGATAATGCCAAGCACACACGCGCCTTCACAGGGTGCGGGACACACCCTACCGGTGAATTCAGGAAAGTTGTTGGTCTGGTGGAGGCGGTCCAACGCCGCACGCCAGTTCCCCTGATAAACCTGATCGTTCCACTCCGGTATCAAATTGTCGATTGGGCAGCCGTCAGCAGACTGACAAAACGGTACACCACAATCCATGCACCTCGATCCCTGCGACTGCAGATGCTCATCTTCGCCCGGGGTAAGAATTTCTTCAAAATCGTGCAGTCGTTCTACAGGAGGCCGGTACGGTACCACTGCCCGGTCAATATCCTTGAATGCTGTTGGTTTTTCCATTTCAAGACGCCAAGATTTATGGGCCTAACGAATGACGCGAACCAAGAATTGGCCTAACTCAGTCCAGGCCTTACGGCTGACTGGGCGCTACCAGCAGAAACACTCGGCGATGCATTTTGTATCTGTTCAAGAATTCTCTTGTAGTCGATCGGCATCACTTTGACGAACTGCTGCTTCATTTCCTCCCGACCCTGGGAAAGCAGCCTGGCCGCAACATCCGACTCGGTGTAATCGTGATGCAGTTGAATGACTTCTTCTAGTTCGTAGAAATCTAAATCTGAAAGGCTCTCCAGACCAACCATGTCGAGATTACAGTTGTCCTCTAATTGATCGCGGTCGGGTGCCCATACATAAGCTATACCACCGGACATACCTGCCGCAAAATTTCTGCCGACAGCACCCAGAACAACGACGCGGCCACCAGTCATGTATTCGCATCCGTGATCGCCAACCCCTTCCACAACAGCTATTGCGCCACTGTTGCGGATACAGAAACGCTCGGCAGCCTTGCCCCTGAAAAATGCCTTTCCACTCGTCGCACCATACAGACAGACATTCCCAACAATAATATTTTCCTCGGCAGAAAACCCTGTCCCTTCTGGCGGAGACACGACAATCCGACCGCCCGAAAGACCCTTGCCGACATAGTCATTCGCATCACCCTTGAGATCAATTGTGACACCGTTTGCAAGCCAAGCACCGAGACTTTGCCCAGCCGAACCATCCAGTCGAATCACAATGGTGTCATCGGGTAGTCCCTGCTCACCCCACGCCTTCACCACCTCATGACTGAGAGTTGTACCAACAGTACGATTGGTATTGGCCACTGGAAGTTCAATCTGTACCGCTTCACCGGTCTGCAGAGTGTTGTTGCACAAAGGAAGCAGTTGGGTGGCATCAAGGCTAACTTCCAGACCATGATCCTGTTCGATTTGGCAGAACACACCCGTGTCAGTACTTGGCTTAAGTGCTGGCATCAACACCGGTGCTAGATCAATACCGTCGGCTTTCCAATGGTCAACGGCTGCCTGGGTATCAAGCAGGTCGACCCGCCCTACCAGTTCGTTAAAGGTTCGTATCCCCAGTTGTGCCATGTACCCCCGTGCTTCTTCTGCCACCATAAAAAGATAGTTCACGACATGTTCGGGCAGGCCTTCAAAATTTTGACGTAATACCGGATCTTGCGTCGCGATCCCAACCGGACAGGTATTCAGATGACACTTTCGCATCATGATACAACCCAGCGCGATCAACGGTGCTGTAGAAAATCCGATTTCCTCAGCTCCAAGCAATGCACCAATCACCACATCACGGCCCGTTTTCATACCCCCGTCTGTCTGCAGCACGACACGGCTGCGAAGATCATTCATCACCAGGGTCTGGTGAGTCTCCGCAATTCCCAATTCCCAAGGCAATCCGGCATGCTTAATACTGGTCAGTGGTGAGGCACCTGTACCCCCGGCGTCGCCTGCGATCAGAATATGATCAGCGTGTGCCTTGGCAACTCCCGCTGCAACCGTTCCCACGCCGACTTCAGATACTAGCTTGACACTGACCCTTGCCGACGGGTTAGCATTCTTCAAGTCGTAGATCAGCTGTGCCAGGTCCTCGATAGAATATATGTCGTGGTGTGGTGGCGGGCTTATCAGACCGACACCAGGCGTTGAATACCTGATCCGGGCGATGTGTTCATCGACCTTGTTACCGGGCAGTTCTCCTCCTTCTCCTGGCTTGGCCCCTTGCGAAATCTTTATCTGCAGTTCATCTGCATTGGTGAGATACCACGCCGTTACCCCAAACCGACCTGAAGCCACTTGCTTTATCGCCGAACGTTTTGAGTCACCATTAGGCTGAGTTTTGAATCGTTCTGGAGACTCCCCCCCTTCACCGGTATTACTCTTTCCGCCTACCCGGTTCATCGCGATAGCCAGTGTCTCGTGTGCTTCGCTGGAGATGGATCCAAGACCTTGGAAAATCGATCGTAAGCCGACCTGTCATTGTCGCGCGCAGCCTGTTGAACATCGGCAATTGTCCGCGGCTCCCAGCCGTGTTTGCCGCCCCCGGCCCGCCAGTGAAATTCGCCGGGATTAGGCAGTTCCGAAGACTGGAAATCGATATTTACAGCATAGGCAAGATGGTGACGACGAAATATTTCCTGTGCCAGAACGTCAAACCCAATCCCCTCTACACGACTCGCAGTATCTGTGAATGCATAATCGACAATATCTGTCGCGAGTCCGATTGCTTCGAAAATTTGTGCGCCTTTGTACGACTGAAGTGTAGAAATGCCCATCTTACCCATTACCTTGAACAATCCTTTTGCAACACCTTTACGGTAACTCTCGACCACATCATCATCGGTGAACTGGACAGCACCCATACCGCCATCACGGCTGACCTGCCACAGTGCCTCGTAAGCCAGGTATGGATTAATCGCATCTGCGCCGTAACCAATGAGGAGGCAATGATGGTGTACTTCCCGGGGTTCCCCAGATTCAATGATCAAGCCGACCCGGGTACGCTTTGCTGTGCGGACCAGATGCTGATGTACCGTACTACTTGCTAGCAACATGCTCGGTGCAACACAATCCGGTCCTACATTGCGATCCGAAAGTATCAGCAGTTGAAAGCCTTGATCGACTGCATCCTCAGCCTCACCACAGATCCTCTTGAGTTCTGCCAACAACCCTTCTTCCCCCGTCGATGCTGGAAATGTGATATCGATTTCCCGGGACTTCCAACCGCGATGAGAAATTCTCTTTAGCCCCGACAACTCGGCATTCGTCAGTATCGGGTGTTTAATCAGAAGGCGATTGCAGTGCTGATCTGATATCTCAAGCAGATTATGTTCGGGTCCGACGTAGCATGCCAGGGACATGACAATCTCTTCCCGTATAGAGTCGATCGCGGGGTTGGTAACCTGCGCAAAAAGCTGTTTGAAATAATCGTACAACATACGTGGCTGATCACTCAGACAGGCCAGTGCAGAATCGTTTCCCATCGACCCGACAGGATCCCGGCCCTCCGCGATCAGGGGAATCAGCATGAAATGCAGGGTTTCTGCGGTATATCCAAATGCTTTCATCCGTGCCAACAGGGTGTCCGAGTCCAGTCCAGGTACATCCGGCGCGGGTACAAGATCAGACAGCTGAATTCTTCCATTCTCTAACCACTGCTGATACGGCCGCTTCTGAGAAAACTCGGATTTCAACTCCTCGTCAGGCACCAGTCGTCCCTGCTCGAAATCTATCAGGAACATTCGTCCGGGTTGAAGCCGTCCTTTTTCTTTGACGTTCTCTGCCGCCACGGGCAACACACCGACCTCACTGGCCATAATCACCCTGTCATCACGGGTTAGGTAGTAACGACTGGGTCGAAGCCCATTACGATCAAGCAAGGCACCGATATAACGACCGTCAGTAAAGGCAATGGATGCTGGCCCATCCCAGGGCTCCATCAGAGCCGAATTGAACTCATAGAACGCGCGTTTGTCCAGTGGCATCGTCTCGTGCTTTTGCCACGCCTCGGGCACCATCATCATGATCGCACCCTGTAAAGTCCGGCCGGTCATCAGCAAAAATTCCAGCACATTGTCAAAGTTTCCTGAATCAGAACAATCTGGCTCCACCACCGGGAACACCGACTGGAGATCAGCTCCATACAGCGTGCTGTGCATCACACCTTCACGTGCCTGCATCCAGTTGATGTTGCCACGAAGGGTGTTGATCTCACCGTTGTGGGCCATGAATCGCCCGGGTTGGGCCCGATCCCAGCTTGGAAATGTATTGGTCGAAAAACGTGAGTGGACCATCGCCAAGTGGGTGGAATAGTCCGGGGCACTCAGATCTGGGAAATAGTCCATCAGCTGCAACGTGCGCAGCATCCCTTTATAGATCATCACTCGGGTCGACAATGAACAGATGTAGAACATGTTCGCCTGCGCCATGGTCGGGTCACTACGCAAACGATGACTGGCCTGCTTTCGAATAAGATAAAGCTTTCGTTCAAACGCATCGCGATCAACAACAGACTTTGCGCCAATAAATAATTGTTCTATATAGGGTTCACCCAGTCGCGCCGTACGGCCGATTCCAGCCTCATCAGCACAGGTCGGTACAGTACGCCAGCCGATGACTGTTTGGCCCTGATCCGCAACAATTGATTCGACGGTCTGTTTGCATCTCTGTCTTTCTTCGGCCGCCTGCGGTAGAAATATGGTACCGGCGCCGTAACTTCCGGTTTCAGGCAGGCGCGCCCCAATTTCCGCCTCAACAACCCGTTGGAGAAACTGGTGTGGTAGCGCGGTTAATATCCCCGCACCATCTCCGCTGTTCTCATCGGCGCCACACGCACCGCGGTGATCCATACTTCGCAAAACAGTATAGGCGTCATCTATGATCGAATGACTGTACTGGCCCTTTATATGCGCCACAAAACCGACGCCACAACTGTCGTGTTCAAATTCGGGCCGATAAAGTCCGACAGGTCGTCTGGGTTGTCTGAAGCGATTATCCATTTGCAGTATTCTTTGGCGTCATTTGCTCCCCCCGGACCCTGAGGGTCGAAGGCATCCGAATCCGATGTCTTGCTGAGTCAGTGTCGCCAGACTTCGGCGGACAGGCAGGGGAACAGAATCTACGCAGTGATCACGCGATCACACAATTAAGTATAGCTATAGGCTCTAACAGGTTCAAATACGAGAGGTATTCACTGTAAAAGTCAGCGTACGGCGCGATTCATCACACACACTGACCAGTACTTTCTTCACACACTTTGTATCTGGTTATTAGTATTTAGCAGTGAGTTGCTGAAATATTCTTGCCTTAACAACCACTTCGTTTGTCAGGTCGCGGCACTTTCCAGCACAGTCTTGAGGACGTCATCAGGATAATCGAATACGAGCTTGGCCTCGCCAATGGCTTTAAGCAGAACCAGTCGAATTCGACCGGAGACGACTTTTTTGTCTCGGGCCATATTGCGCATGAAATCTTCTACTGTCATGTCTGCCGGAGCACACACAGGCAGCTTGGCATGTCGCAACAACACCCGAATACGCTCGGCGTCCTTCTCTTCCAGCCACCCGAGTCGACAAGACATGTCGGCCGCCAGGGATATCCCCACAGAGACCGCCTCGCCGTGCAACCATGTACCGTAGCCAGTTACAGTTTCAATAGCATGTGCAAAGGTGTGCCCCAAGTTTAGTAAAGCCCGGTCACCTTGCTCGACTTCATCAGTCGCGACCAGTTCGGCCTTATTGCGGCAACACTCAATAATAGTGTGGGAAACAGCATCGCGATCGCACTGACTCAATTTGTCAATGTTCTGCTCGAGCCAGGCAAAAAATTCTGCATCTCGAATACATCCGTATTTCACCACCTCGGCTATGCCAGCCGACAACTGTCTTGAGTCGAGCGTAGAAAGTGTATCGGTATCAGTGATGACACACCGTGGTTGATAGAACGCGCCGATCAGGTTCTTGCCACGCGTATGGTTAACAGCGGTTTTCCCGCCCACTGCTGAGTCAACCTGCGCGAGCAATGTAGTTGGGACTTGAAGATAGTTGATACCTCGCTGGTAACAGGATGCTGCAAATCCTGCGATATCTCCGACCACTCCACCACCCAACGCTATCAGTGTTGTTTCGCGACTGCAGGGTGCGGCGACCATCGTATCCAAAAGCTCTGCCAGAGTCGCAAGCGATTTGTGTTCTTCCCCATCGGGCAAAACATGACACGTCACGTTAAATCCAGACAACGTGTTAAGAAGGATATCAAGGTACAAAGGCGCAACCGTCTCGTCAGTTACGACCATAACTTCATTGGCGCTCACATACTGCTGAAAGATTTCCCTACGAGACAGCAACCCTGAATCGACGACGATTGGATAGCTTCGTTCGCCGAGTTCTACATTCAGTATTGCCAAAGTTTTCGGACCTCCCCAGCAATTTCCCTGGCTGCGGTCTGGGGTGAACGGCCATCAGTCTCATAGATAACATCTGCTTCCTGCCGATACAGTGGCTCTCGTTCCTCCATCAGTTGCTCGAGAACCTCACGCCGATTTGCACCAGTATTGAGAAGTGGCCGATTCTTGCTGTTTCTAGTTCGATCCATCTGCATTTCGATAGAGGCGTGGAGATAGACCACAAGCCCATTATGGCGAAGTGCTTTTCGCACGTCTTCACTCAGCACGGCGCCTCCACCAGTTGCCAGAACAATCCCCTTGCGTTCGGCAAGTTCCGTGACCATGCGGATTTCACGATTCCGAAACCCATCCTCACCTTCTATATCAAATATCGTTGAAATGGTCACACCAGTTCTCTGCTCAATTTCGTAATCAGAGTCAACAAAATCCAGGGTTAGATTTTTTGCCAGTGCCTTACCGATTGTGGTTTTACCCACACCCATGGGCCCAACGAGATATATATTTTTTGCATTTGTCATAGGCTTTAGTACACCGCAAATCTGGCTTGCCCGCCGTAATAGAGGATTATCAAGTACACCGGTTGTCAGTCGCCTGCCAGTGCAGGATTAATAATTCTGGGTGTCAGAAAGATCAAAAGCTCCCTGCGATTATCAAGGATTCCTTTTTTCTTGAAAAGTTGTCCGACGAAAGGCAGGTCTCCGAGCAATGGAATTTTAGTGACTGTTTTAGAGGTTTGCTGCTCATAAATTCCTCCGATTACAACAGTTTCTCCATTGTCGAGAAGGACCTGGGTTCGAACCTGTAGTGTATTAATGTTCTCTTCTGTTGCTGACACAAAAGAGTCCTTAGTGACAAAAACATTGAGAATCACACGGTCATCGGGGGTTATCTGGGGCTCAACCGTTAAGCTAAGTACAGCCTTTTTTGTCACAACACCACCTTCACCCTGAGTGCTCGTGGTAAAAATTCGCTCCTGACCCTGTTCGATCTGTGCCTCCTGTTTGTCGGCTGTCAGTAATCGGGGATTGGCCACGATTTTCCCGTTGCCTTCTGCTTCTAAAGCTGAAATCTCAAGGTCAATTAATGCCGCCCAGCCTGCACCTGCCTTGGCAAGGGTCAGAGCATATGAACCAGGTGATTCGCCATTGATCCCAGCGGCTGGTAAGTTGACGCCGAGCGAACCATCGCCTGAAGCACTGATGCCGTCAGTTCTCACGGTAGCAGTGTTTGACAAAGACCCCGATCCTATAACTGAACCAACACTGTCGTTGATGCCCGTTAACCCTAATTTCACTCCGATATTTCTACTGAAGTCCTCGTTTGCTTCAACTATTCGAGCCTCAATAAGCACCTGTTTTACCGGTCTATCCAGCTCAGATATCAGTTTTCTGACTTCCAGTATTTTGTGCCTCATGTCTTGGATGAGTAAAGTATTGGTTCTCGAATCAACCGTGACACTGCCCCTCTCCGACAGGAGCCTGTTTTCATCCGTTTGTACCTCGGTGATTGAAACATTTCCAAACATCGATGGTTGGACATCGGGCCCAACAGCTTTAACTGACTTAAGTAAATCAGCAATGTCCTCTGCGCGAGCATAGTTGATTTGAACCAGTTCCGACACCAGTGGCTCCAGCTCTGTCATTTGCCAAGAACTTTCCAGGGCCAATCTTTCATTTTCTGTAATCTCGTCAGCTGGGGCTATCCACACCACATTGTCTTTTTCCCGTTTAGCCAGTCCTTTGATCTGCATGATCGTCTCCAGAGCCTGATCCCAGGGTACGTCTTTCAGTCTTAGGGTTAGGTCTCCTGTGACGGAGTCACTGATTACAAAATTAATACCGGTCTCTTCCGCGATAGTTTGCAATGCGCCGCGCACGGAGATGTTCTGAAAATCAAAACTCATGGGTGAGCCGATATAGCTGTCGTTGACGACTTTAGTCTCAGTATCATCAGCACGGGGGGTAACCTCCGCCGAGAAAGTCTTGCCGGACTGAAACCCGACGAAATCGTATGCACCCAGTACAGACAAGACAATACGCGTCCGGTCGTCTAAAGAAAACGTGTCGACAAACTGTACCGGTGTTGCAAAATCCAACACATCCAGTCGTCGCTCAAGATCATCACCTACTACCGTGTTAACAAAGTCGAGCACGATCTCGCCTCGCTCCTCACGAACCATGACCCGTACGTTCTCACGGTCCAGTCCGATCGCTAGCCGGCCAGAGCTGTTCGGACCACGACGGAAATCGACAGTTTTGACGTGGTAAGGATCGGCCACCGTCACCCCGCCATCTTTCAGTCCTAAACCGGATCGGCCAGGCTCCGCCTGTTGGCCGGTAACAACCTGACCTATCAGCAGAACAATTTCGCTGTCGGATTGCTGGCTGTCGAATGGCACAGATGCGACCAGATTGATAATAATCCGAGCCCGTTCCTCAGTCCCGATAACAACCACGCTGTCTACAGCACCCCGTTTTACTTCCCTAATACGAGGGTTGACACTGCTCTTGACGCCAAAATAATCCAAGATAATTCGATCGGGTTGACTGGTACGAAATATCTTTGGCTCAGGAACATCGCCTTGGGTATCAATGTTGACTTGCAACTGCCCACCGGATAGCACGGTGTGTTCAACCGCAACAAGCTCGGGTTCAACTGCAAGACTCACAGCGGGGACCAGCAATGTAGCGAGCAGCAGAGCACACATTGACAACACCCGGACCGAATTATTTCGGAATTCCAGTCGGATTCGCTCTATCTGCGGTACATTAATCATTAATTCAGAATCTGTTTCTATCAAAATTGCGAATTATGGCTCAGTTACCGATCAAAAAGCTCACCGTTCGCTCCTGCCAGCGGCCGTCTGCTCCCTTGATAACTTCCTCCAGTCCTACGCTTCGAGCTTCAAGGTCTATTTCAGTGATCCGGCCGTAGTTTTGCCCCAGATAAGCACCTTCGGCAACCTTGTGGATCATGCCATCTGGTGTCACAACGATTAGCTGTAGTTTACCTTCCAGGACCATGATTCCAACCAATTGGAGGGCATCCAGGGGAAACCCTTCTAGATGTTCTCTGAGCCGGGTCGGATCAGGCTCCAGCGGATCCGGCTCTGGTTCGGGTTCAGTGTCTGCACTGGATGCACTCGGAAATACATTTTCAGGGGAAAACGGATCCGGTAATGAAGAAGCCGCGTAGGTATAGGCCGGGATCGGTGCGAGCTCTGGAAGCGACTCCACAGACGGCTGCGTTGACTTGTGCATGTCGAGCACAAACCGCTTGAGATCGATCATTGACCGATCACTAGAGCAGGCTGCCGTCAGCACCAACGTGATGCTAATCAAGACATACCGTAGGGCCTTGGAACAGCGATTTCCCCACCGTGACATGATCGTCAGTTCCTCACCGTCTAACCATCGTCCTGATAACGATAGGTCTGCAACAAGATGGAAGTCACCAGTTGGCCTTCTTTATTGGCAATGATCGACATATCGCCTACGGTCACAATACGGGGGAGTGCTGATAGATGACTGATAAATCCAGCGAGCTGGTGATACGTACCAGACACTTCGACTCGAATAGGCAACAATGCGTAGAATTCACTCTGAATTTCTTCAAGCGGATCGAATACCAAGAACTCCAGTCCACGTTGTTTGCCCGCCTCGGTAATATCAATCAGTAGCCTGGGAACTTCACTACTGTCTGGCAGTTGAGCGACCAGTTCGCTGACAAGCTTTTCGATCTCAACCATTTGTTTCTGGTACGCCGGCAAATTAACGACCATTCCTTTCTTTATAGAGAAGGTATGCTTGAGTTCAGCCTCCTGCTGCACCAGGCGTTCAAAGGTGCGGATCTGATCTTTGATCACAAAATGCCAGCCGCCATAAAGCACAGCTGACGCAACAACCAGCGTGACAATCAATGAGAACCATGCCGGCCAAGAAGCTGGATCATTCAGGTCGATTTCTCTGAGCCGGTCCAGCATTATTAATCGCTCACCAGCAGTTCGAAACGACTGGTCTGGGTTTCGTCAATTTCACCAATATTAATAACTTCAAGGTGTGAATCACCGAATGAAACCGAACTGTTCAAGTTCAGCATCAACTCAGAGACCCTGGCATTGGATTGAGCAATTCCCTCAAGTTTGAAGCTGCCTTGGCTTCTATGTGCCGATACAAAAAACAGACCCTCGGGCAGCGCGCGAACAAGATTATCCAGCGACCGTATGATGCCGACTCTTTCTTGTTGCAATTGGCGAATTATCGTCATACGGGCCACAAGCGCTTCTTTTTTCTGCTTAATCTGGTCAATCTCATCAAGCTGCACCTGCACCTTCCGAATCTCCCCTTGCAGATACGCATTCCGGCTCCTTTGGAATGAAATTTCCTCACTCTGAGTCCACCATGCTGTAACAAACACGCTGGCCGCAACGATGCAGATCGCTACAATCGCTGCCCTTAGTTGCCGCCGCTGGCGACGGCGCCGTGCCTCTCGCCAGGGCAGCAGGTTGATACCCTGGTTCATCCTGCACCCCTCATTGCCAGCCCACAAGCTTTAAGCAATAAAGTCGGCTGAAGCTTGAGTTTCGTCCGGGCTTTAATATTTTTACCTAAAAAGGGATTTGCAGTCGCAGTAGGGACACCGGTGTAGTTGCTGATGAGTTCCAGAATTCCATCCAAGCGCAGACAACCACCCGTTACAAAAAGAAGATCAACCGTGTCGTACCCCCGACCTGCCGAGGCAAAATATTCAAGTGCTCGTGCAGCTTCCTGCGATATTGTGCGTTTAAATGGTTCAAGTAATTGCTCCTGGTCATCTTCAGACAGTTTTCCGGATAACTTCACAGCTTCGGCTTCTTCAAAGCTGATATCACAGTGGGACTGGATTGACTCAGTAAGCGAACGACCGCCAAAAGAATGGTCCCTGTCGTAGATGACCGTCCCGTCCACAAATACGTCAAGGTGGGTTGTCACCTCACCTACATCCAGCAAAGCGACCGCTTTGCCCTGCAGGGACTCAGACATGGTCGCAGTGACTAGGGGAAACGCCCGTGCTATTGCAAAAGTGTCCACATCGACGACCACCGGTCTCAGGCCTGCTGATTCGACTGCCGATACATAGTCATCTACGACTTCCCGACGACAGGCTGTGACGGTGACCGAATCCTCCGCGCCTGCCTCCATAGATGCTAAAACCTGATAGTCCAAATACATCTCGTCGACTGAATAAGGCACATTCTGAGCCGCATCGATCATCACTTGTTCTTCGATTTCAAACGTTTTAATCCCTTCAGGAAGCTGGAAGGTTCGTGTGATGACATGTGAAGATGCGATAGCAACGATGGCATTTTTTCGTTTGCAGCGTGCTCTCTTTGCTGCACGACGCAGCGCAGCGCCGACCTGTTCAACGTTGCTGATACCTCTTTCGACCACCGCACTACGGGGCAGCGATTCAACGGCGGCGCAGTTCACACGGTAACCACGTCGTGTTCGCTGGAGTTCCATGACTTTGACAGACGAAGTACCAATATCCACGCCCACAGCTTCAAGGGTTCTACGCTCGAACAAGGCCATTATTCCTACAGCGATCTAAATTTACGCGACATACGCTATTGAACCCCGTGAACCCACCGATCGACTTGCCTCAAATTCATCGCATCTCAACTTAAGCCCATCAATTCATTGGTCAAGTGTCAGCCGGACGCACTGCCTAAACGTCACTATTGTATCGCTCCAAAGAATCTTCTCATAATTTCTCCGGTACCCTGGTGTTGCAGCAGACCGATCCAACGACACGGGCCCCACTGCGCTTGAAACCTCGAATCAGCCTACTTCTTTCTCGTTGGATGTTCCAACAGGCGGGGATTTCTTCTTCGTGGCTTTTATTGCTGATTTCTTTACCGCACTAGTTTTCGATTTTTTCTTGGTCTTCTTACGTTTACTGACCTTTTTCTTCTTACTCGCGACCTTCTTTTTAGTCTTCTTCCGACCTGACCCGCGTGCCGGGGCTTCGGCGAGGATTCGGCGACAATCGGCTTCGGATAACTTTTCGGGGTCTTGCTCCTTAGGCAATCGAACTCTGACTTTCCCTTCTATTACCTCCGGACCCCAACGGCCACGCATAATTTTGATGCCGTCATTAAACGTTGCGATCGTCCGTTTAGCATCGGATTCTCGTTTCTTTTCGATTAACTCACGGCCTCGGTCCAGTTCGATTGAATAGGGATCGTCGTCTTTCTTCAGAGAAGCGGAAGTATTACCGCACCGGACATAAGGACCAAACGGCCCAATAGCGACGGTTATGACTTCTCCGTCTGGGTCTAATCCCAGTTCACGTGGCAAACGCGACGCATTGTCCAGAATTTCTACAACCTGTTCTGTCGTCAGGACAAAAGGATCTATCCCAGCAGGTAGTGCAGCCGTTCGAGCCCCACATTTCAGATACAAACCAAATCGCCCAGTCTCTAGAGTTATGCCCTCCCCTTCAAACTCACCCACTACCCGGGGAAGAGATAACAACCATAACGCCCGTTCAAGCGTCAGATCGAAAATCTTCCAACTCTGTGGTACAGATTTGCGGTCTGGTTTCTCGGTTGATGTCTCCTCACCACGTTGAACGTAGGGCCCGTAAGGTCCTACGCGCCAGGAGATTTGGTCATCGCCGGCTGGATCCTTACCAAGCACAAAAACTGGTTTTTCGCTATCTTGGCCCAACATTTTCTGCAAACGGGTCCAAAAGGATTCTATAACGGCAGATCTATCAGCTTCCCCGCTCGCGATTCGATCTAGGTCTTCCTCCATGGTCGCAGTGAATTCATAATCGACAAATGTTTTGAAGTTTTCAGTGAGAAAGGCATTGACGGCAAATCCCATCGATGTTGGCAAGAATCGCCGGCGCTCAAGCAATGCATATTCCCGATCCACCAATGTCGACAGTATGGAAGCATACGTCGATGGTCGGCCGATACCCCGAGCTTCAAGTTCTCGGACCAGCGTTGCCTCAGAGTATCGCCCCTTGGGTTCCGTAAAATGCTGCTCGGCTCGAATTCTATTGAGTGAAACTTTCTCTCCCTCGATCAGTGAAGGTAGTACTGTATTTTCCTCATTGTTCTCTTCATCCCTTCCTTCCTGGTACACGCTCATAAAACCCGGGTCTACCACACGCGACCCCGTTGCTCTGAAGATATCCTGGTCACTGGATTGGATTGAAAACTGTACCGTAACCTGGCGCAGGGTTGCGGGGATCATCTGGCTTGCAACAGCACGTTGCCACACCAGTTCATAGAGGCGGTAGTGATCGGTACCCAGCGCTTGCTTGACCTGGGCTGGAATACGCATCGCAGACGTTGGCCTGATCGCCTCATGGGCTTCTTGAGCATTTCGGGCTTTACTCTTGTAGAGATTGGTCGTCTTAGGCAGATTGTTAGCGCCATATCGTTGAGATATCAATTCTCGAATCTCAGACACCGCCTCGGCGGCGATATTGACTGAATCGGTCCGCATGTAGGTGATCAGGCCGACCCGCGAGCCTTCGAAGTCGACTCCCTCATACAGCTGCTGGGCCACTCGCATGGTTCGGCGCGCACCAAATCCTAGCTTCCGCGATGCTTCCTGTTGCAAAGTAGAGGTTGTGAACGGCGCTGAAGGATTACGGCGCCTGGGTTTTTCTTCAACCGAAATCACCTTCAATGAACCCGCTGCCTCTCGTTCCAGGCGATCACGTATCGTGGAGGCCGCAGGCTCAGCTGTGACCGTAAATTGACTAACCTTCTGACCTTCGAGCCGTACCAGCTTCGCTGTAAATTCGCTTAATGGATCTCCACCCTTAAGGTCCGCTTCAATACTCCAGTATTCACGGGGTACGAATTCTGCAATTTCCTTTTCCCGGTCACACACCAGTCTCAGTGCCGGACTCTGTACACGACCGGCCGATAGGCCACGCTTTATTTTTTTCCATAGCTCCGGCGAAAGGTTATACCCCAGCAGATAGTCAAGAATCCGCCGTGCAAGGTATGCCTCAACCAGCGCATGTGAGACCTCTCTCGGCTTGTCGAGTGCTTCCTGAATCGCCCGTTTTGTAACTTCATAAAAAACCACTCGGTAAACTGGCTTGTTGTGCAGAGTATTGCGCTCAGCCAGAAGTTCCAGGATGTGCCACGATATCGCCTCTCCCTCTCGATCAGGATCCGTTGCCAGGTAGATTTTTTCGGCTTTTTGAGCGGCCTTGCGTATCGCGCTCATCTGTCGCTCGCCGCGTTCATCCTGCTCCCATACAGGTGACATTGTTTCAATATCTACACCTCGGCCACCGGAATGCACAAGATCGCGTACATGGCCATATGATGCAATGGCACTGAACTCTCGCCCCAGATAGCGCTCCATCGTTCGCGCCTTTGCTGGGGATTCGACAATTATCAGGTTCTTCGACATTTCTTGATCATAATCCTGACACTAGTATTCACCAATTTATCCGACAGTTCTGAATCAAATTGTTCACATTCAACCCGAATCCTCTCACGGCTCCAGGTTCCTCAAATAGCGACCATCACAATTACGGATCTTCCCTGCAATCTCCATCCCTATCAGCATGGAACAAACTTTCGCAGCCGTCAAACCGCTACGGACGACGATTTGGTCGACAGATGTCGGGATGTAGTCTATGGCGTCCAACAGAGAATCGCGACATCGATCCGTCGTCCTTTGGGTTGGCGTGGGTACTGACAAGCTGCCGAAAACCGGCAATTCTTCCTGAATATCCGCAATACTCGCAACCAGCGAGGCACCCTCTTTGATGAGTTGGTGGGGGCCTTTAGACAGTGGCGAATAGACCGATCCAGGTACGGCAAAAACTTCTCTACCCTGGTCGGCTGCATGCCGCGCTGTAATCAAACTTCCACTTTTTCGTGTCGCCTCCACGACCAGGGTCCCCAGAGTCATACCACTGATCAATCGATTACGATAAGGGAAGTGATGACGACGCACGCCTGTCCCCGGCGGATACTCAGAAAGCAGCAAGCCTGCTTCGCCAATACGTCGTGCCAACCCGAGGTGCTGACGAGGATAAACGATATCCAGCCCACTGGCGCATACCGCTATCGTCGGTCCGTGGCTTTCCAGCGCACCTATATGTGCAGCACCGTCTATACCCGCAGCTAGGCCACTGACAATGACATGGCCTTCTGCAGCCAGCACCTTCGCTATATTCATAGCAATTTCTCGGCCAATCGGTGTCGGATTTCGGCTACCGACAATAGCGAGTCCTCGGCTGAGCATCAGTGAACAATCTCCTTGAGCATAAAGCACGACCGGCGGATCTTGAATCTCACGCAAGAGCGGCGGATAAGCCCGGTCCGACAGACCGATGATTCGTCGAGTTGGTCTACCAGTCCATAAACGGTCGATCTGAACACCCTTCCAGTCCACCAATTGTCGTAAGGATTTACAATGTGGCCAACGACTCTCGGTAATGGATTCAAGAGCGGATGTTTTCGCAGCCAGTATCTCAGCTGGCTCTGAGAAATGTGAGAGAAGTTTCCGCTTCACCGATTGCGGAAGTTCTAACCGTGCAAATTCAATCCACTTTTCGCTGCGCTCAGACAAAAGACCGTCCTTGGACTTCGTATCCACAAACCGTTACGGGGTGCAAGCCGGCAGACGTGACAACCTGCCAGCCCGAAACAAACAGACATCCTGTCTGTTTGCACGTTTTTAAACATCGCTCGACTGCCCTGGGATGGAAATATGGTCGTGTAAATTGACTGGCCGACGGGCTCGTATGATTAACGCAAAGCTGGCTTTGTCAAATACCTTAAAAATCATCACGTATGCCGAGCTATGTCCGGGCACCTCAACCGGCCTCGCGGCCACTGAATCGCTGGCAATGACTGGACGAGTAACCTGCAACACATCGCCTGGCTGTACTCCATCCTCTTTGCCTACAGAAACCGTAACCACTGAAAACAGGCCCGCCTCTCGAACCCCGGTTGCTATCCCCACAATATGACCTTGTAGATTCACCTGGGGTATACGCGGGAAGAAATAAGGCAACCCAGCATCCTCCTTCACCGGAACAAGACGGTCGCCTGCCTCGACCTCTTGACGGCTGTAAACCAGTTCCAGAACACTGGTCTCGTCGCTTGAGATTAATTTGGCTGTACCAATGCGAATAACGGAACGACCCAGATACTCACCGCTGTCTGGATCGATGAAACGCTCACCAAAACGCATCACATGATAATCCCCTGCAGATGAGTACGGCAGATCTCGCGCATAAAACCAGGCGAACTGGCCGAGTGTTGTCTCGCCCTGTGTGCCGGCCACCACGTACCCAGAATCCGGTAGCTCTG
Organism: Gammaproteobacteria bacterium REDSEA-S15_B12; assembly: GCA_001629395.1. Classification (GTDB taxonomy): domain Bacteria; phylum Pseudomonadota; class Gammaproteobacteria; order Arenicellales; family UBA868; genus REDSEA-S09-B13. Next base: position 17,357 of record LUSG01000103.1, read on the forward strand.
CCGTCTGTAGTATTTCAGCTGACACCAGAAATGGCTGTATTACATCCGGCGCGATACTAGGTACCGCCCTGTTCTGGTCTACAACACGCAGCCGTGGACTCATCTTCTCCACCCGCAGCACCTTTAGCTGGAGATCGGCATCTCCCTGGTCAAGAACCAGCAGATCGCCTGGAAAGAACTGCTCGGGATTACTGATCTGCGGATTTCTCTGCAGTATGTCTGCCCACCTCCAGGGTTCCCGGAAAAATCGAGTGGCGATACTCCAGAGACTGTCCCCGGGCTGAACAGTGTAAAGTTGCGGTGCTCCAGGTAACAGATTGGTATCGCTGTGGGCCGGAATTACAGCACCATGCAGAAAAATCGCAGATGCCAACCCGACACAGATTACCCGCCGCGCCCCCAGTCGGACCAGTGCCTTCAGGTCGAACTTCGACAGTGACTGATCTAAGGAACGCTTCATAGGCGTTAGAGTCCTATAGGAAATTCCGCTAAAATTCACGTTTAACCATGCAAATCCCAAAACCTGATTGCCTAGTCTAGGGTCTGTCACCCCAGATTTCCAAGCGTACTACGTCACAAAATTCGCACCTAAGTCATGGCACTACTTAATATTCTTGTCTACCCGGATTCGCGACTGCGTACAGTCGCAAAACCTGTCGAAGCGGTGGACCACAGCGTAGCCACGCTAGTGGACGACATGGCCCAGACCATGTACTCGGCACCGGGCATCGGACTGGCAGCAACCCAGGTTAATGTTCCAAAACGGGTCATCGTGATGGATCTGTCAGAAAATCGAAACGAGTTGATAGTATTCATCAATCCAGTCATCGAAGCTCTAGAGGGTGAAATAGAAACCGAAGAAGGCTGTCTATCCGTTCCTGGGATCGTCGCACCTGTGTCACGTTCGGAGAGAATAACAGTCAGCGCTTTAAACCGGGAAGGCAAATCATTTCGACTCGAAGCTTCAGAACTGCTGTCGGTCTGTATCCAGCACGAAATAGACCATCTCAATGGCAAGGTTTTCGTGGATTATCTGTCTCGCCTGAAACAGGGCCGGATTCGCAAGCAACTGCTGAAGGAAGTTCGCGAGAACGAGCAATCTAGTCCGAAAGGTCGAGCAACAGCTTACTAATCCATGTCCTCCGTCTAGACCAGTGCCGCTGCGCGCGATATTTGCAGGCACGCCCGACTTCGCAGCACCGAGTCTTCACGCGCTGCTTCTGGCACCGTTAGATTTACTGGCGGTGTATACCCAGCCGGACCGGCCAGCAGGACGAGGGCGCAAGCTTCGGCCCAGTCCTATCCGGAAAATCGCTATGGACGCGGGCTTGACGGTAAGACAGCCCACTCGGTTTTCAGAAGAGATTTCTTATCTTGCCGCACTTGAACCCGACCTTCTCATCGTGGTCGCTTATGGCCTGATCTTACCGCAAGCAGTTCTGGACATACCCCGCCATGGCTGCATCAATGTACACGCCTCGCTTCTTCCCCGATGGCGAGGAGCCGCTCCGATCCAACGTGCGATCGAAGCTGGCGACCACGAAACCGGTATCAGCCTGATGAGGATCAATGAACGACTCGACAGCGGCGATATCCTGACACAGGTTTCAACCCGGATCCTGGGCAACGACACCAGTGGCACCCTGCACCAGCGATTGGCCGATCTGGGTGCACAGGAACTGATCAGGCTACTACCGTCGATTGCCAGTGAAACAGCAACGGCCCAGGACCATGAAAAAGCCAGCTATGCCGAAAAAATACAAGTCGAAGAGACGTACGTGGACTGGCACAATTCAGCAACGGTACTGGAACGCAAGGTCAGAGCATTCAATCCACGTCCTCTGTGCAGAACGCAACTGGACAGCGACACTTTGCTTATAAGGCACGCGATTGAGGGTCCAGCAAGCTCGGAAGCATCACCAGGCACGGTCATCCAGGCCGGTCCTGATTTTATTCGAGTACAGACCGGCCAAGGTACACTCGATCTGATAGAGGTACAGTCCCCGGGCAAGAAACCGATGTCTGTCGGTGCTTATCTGAACGGCCACCCGATCCGTCCTGGTCAAAGCTTCCATCACGAGCCCAAGATCGATGCCAAGTCCTGAAGCTTGCGCAACGGCAGCGAACATTGTGAACGATGTTCTGCACCACGGACACAGCCTTGATTCAACCGCCGCCAAAAGGCTCAAACCCCAGCCAGCTGAAAGTCATTCAGAAATTCGTGAAATTGCCTGGGGTAGTGTTCGCTGGGCCTATCGTTATCGTCACCTGCTGCAGCAGAAACTTCACAAGCCGATCCGTTCTCGGGACACGATTCTCGAAAACCTTCTGTTGTGCGCTTTTTATCAGTACGAACACCTCGATGCGCCTGACTACGCCATCACCTCGGGTGCAGTTGAAGCTGCCAGCCTACTCGGTCGGAAACACGCAAAAAATCTCGTCAACGGCGTACTGCGCGCGCACCTAAGGGATCCTGTATCGATAACGACAGGACAAGAAGAAGCACAATATGCAACTCCGATGTGGCTACTGTCTTGCCTGCGTAAAGCCTGGCCGGACGACTGGAACGACATAGTTAACACCTACAACTCTAGACCGCCGTTGACACTCCGGGCAAACATTCAGCTCACCTCCAGAAGTGACTATATGCTGCGTCTGCTTAAAGCGGGTGTAGACTCGACCGCTTCAAGCTTAAGTCAGTGGGCAATTACACTCGCAAAACCCCGTTCTGTTTTGAAAGTACCGGGATTTTCTGACGGGCTTGTATCAGTACAGGACGCAGCCGCACAACTGAGCCCCTGCTTTCTAGGTCCGCTTCAGGGCCTACGCATTCTGGATGCCTGTGCAGCACCGGGGGGTAAGACTGGGCAGCTGTATGAACTCGCTACAGATTCGACCTCGATCACAGCCATTGATCTTCCCGGTCGTACCCATCTGATCCACGAGAACATTCAGAGGCTTAAAGGCCATGTAGACATCATCGGTGGCGATGTCACGGAACCAGACCGGTGGTGGGACGGTACACCTTACGACCGAATCATCCTTGATGCGCCATGTAGCGGCACCGGTGTTATACGCCGGCATCCCGATATCCGGGTCCTGCGCCGCCACAGCGACATCGCCCGTTTCTCATGCAACCAGCTGAACATGATCCAACAACTTTGGCCACTCCTTTGTCGTGGCGGTCGTCTACTGTACATCACTTGCTCAATCCTACCTGCCGAAAATGATGCAGTTATCGAGCGCCTGATGGAGAATACCAAAGATGCCGGCTCGGTCCCTAGCGACTATTCCCTGGGAGAAAGCACTCGATTCGGCCGTCAGTTTTTACCCTGCGCCGAAGGGGATGGACTGTACTATGCTATTGTGCAAAAGTGCTGATGATCCGGGACAACCCCGCAAAGCTGTGCACTCATCACCTCGAATTCACGCAATGATCATTCAGCTGTGATTCAGACAAAGTCGAAGTGGCACCAATGGCTCACTACCCAGCTAGGTGTGACACTGGTCATTGCGCTGTTCTGCGTATCTGCTTCGGCAGACCTCACCGTTCTTTCAGGACGCTCATACACCACTGCCGATATGGTGAAAACCAAAACGACACTATTCCTGGATCTGGGTTCTGAACCGACAAAGGCTTTGGTTAACGGTATACCGTTAACGATTAATCTTAATGTGCTACTCGTAAAAGAGTCGGCGTGGCCTTGGCGCATTACCGCGGCCGAGTGGCAATATCCTTTTCGGATTCAGTATCACGCTCTGTTGAATCGGTATACGTTGCTGCAACCGGTCGGTGGAGAGTTCCAGGCGTTTAACAGTCTCTATGAAACGCTATCCAGCATCAGGCAAGTGACACTACAGGAACAAATCCCCACTGGAATAAATCAAACTGATCCGATATCTATACAGGTACAGCTCGAGCTTGACAGGCGGCTGCTCCCCGGCCCATTGAAGCTCGCCGCACTCTTCTTTCCGTCCTGGCAGCTCGATAGCGGCTGGCAACAATGGCAAGTCACTCGATGATCTCGCGGCTGCTTGGACCAAGTTTCACCTTACTGTTGTCAGCATTTCTGCTGATTGCTTCGGTATTGTTAAGTCGTGCCGCGGTAAATGACGAACTGTTTGGAGATTTCTATTCTGCTCTTATTCTGCTGAATGTCATCGGAATCGGTCTATTAGTGTTGATGAACGCTTTTCAGATTTGGCGTCTGATCGGACAGTTTCGGGCAAAGGTTCTCGGGTCCAGACTTACCCTTCGATTTGTTGGGACATTCGCCGTGCTGTCGCTGATTCCACTCGCTGTGGTTTATTACTTCGCTGTACAGTTTCTCAGCCGTGGAATCGACAGCTGGTTCGATGTGCAGATCGAACAGGCACTCGATGATGCACTACTTCTGGGCCGCAGTTCACTCGAATCAATCAAGTTTGATGTTGTTGACCAACTACATGATGATGCGAACAAGCTCCGGAATGCTGAATCCAATTTTGAGATCTTTCTGCTTCTTGAAGAACTTCGTCAAGCAAGTGACTTCGACGAAATGAGTCTTCATTCGATGTCAGGGGAAATACTTGCCTCCAGCAGCAAGGATTCTATTTCACTAATTCCCGATGTGCCCGACCAACGAGTGATCCGTCGGCTCCGCGAGGGTGACGTCTATTCCGAGATAGAACCAATTGCCGGTGGTGGAATGCAACTGCGCGTAGCTGTACTAATAGCCGGGCAACAAGTTGGTGATACCGACCGAGTTTTACAGGTTCTCGACCCGCTACCCCTGCCGTATTCGCGTCTGGGAGAAAATGTAGAGTCCGCCTCCGCGGAATATGAAAAACTGCAGTATCTGCGACGCCCGTTGACGTTTAGTTTTGTCCTGACCCTTTCACTTGTAACGTTGATGACACTGCTAATTGCTCTGTTGATCGCGATCTATCTCGCAAGAAGACTTGTCGCACCACTGCGGGAACTTGCTGAAGGTACCCAAGCTGTTGCTCAAGGCGATTATGGCAAACAACTGCCAGTAACAAGTGGAGATGAACTCGGTGTCCTAGTCAGTTCATTCAACCGCATGACCCAGGAAATCAGCAGCGCCCAGACCGCGGTGCGAAATAGTCAATTTGAAGCAGAAAAACAAAGCGCCTATCTTGAAACCGTACTCGCTCACCTGTCGTCTGGTGTTATGTCCTTTGACAACAATCGGCAACTCCGTACGTATAACGCCGCTGCCGAACGGATACTGCACACACTGCTAGGCACTTTCGTCGAATCTTCCATCGCGGAGATGATCAAAGCTCTACCCGCTGCCGAACCATTACTGAGTATGATCGACCAAGGCATAAGTGATGATGTTTCTGAGTGGCAAAAAGAAATCAGTATAAACTCGCCATTGGGTCAACAAACTCTGGTATGCAGCGGTACAAAGCTTTCCGGCACGGAAACAGAATCCGGCTGCGTCGTTGTGTTTGATGATGCGACAGCATTGATCAAGGCGCAGCGCGATGCGGCCTGGGGCGAGGTCGCCCGCCGCCTTGCTCATGAAATCAAAAACCCATTGACTCCTATACAGCTTTCTGCTGAACGCATCAGGCGACGATACCTCGACAAAATCGAGAAAGACGATCGAGAAATACTGGACCGTGCGACCAGAACAATTGCCCAACAGGTTGAATCGATGAAGTCAATGGTCAATGCGTTCTCTGACTATGCACAACCAGTGATCTCGCGACCCAGGCGCTTGGATATCAATACGCTGATTCGGGACATCACAGAACTCCATGTCACCCACTTAACCAGGATCAGGTTCCTGTTCGACCTTGCTGATGATCTACCGCAGATCATGACTGACCCAGCTGGAATTCGACAGGTACTGAATAATCTGATTATCAATGCATCCGATGCACTGGGTGACAAAGGTGGAGAACTGAAACTGAGTACGCGAATAGACCACGCTAAAGATAATCTTTTGGTACTGGAACTTCAGGATAACGGGCCGGGTTTTCCGGCGAAGTCGTTGGACCGTATTTTTGAACCCTACGTCACCACCAAAACCTCTGGCAGTGGACTGGGACTACCGATTAGCCGTCGGATAATCGAAGAGAACGGGGGCACCATGCGGGCGACAAATCTGCCCAAAGGCGGTGCTATCGTTATAATTCACCTGCCGGTGGCCCAGTCTCAGGGAGCCTCGATAGACGATCGGCAAGGCAAACGTGAATAATCAAACTGTCCTAGTCGTCGACGATGAGCCCGATATTCGGGGCATCGTCAGCGAAATCCTCGAAGACGAAGGTTACAAGGTGGATTCGGCCGGTGACGGATCTGAGGCACGCGAAAAATTCAATCGCCTTAGCCCTGATCTGGTACTGCTCGATATCTGGATGCCAGATACCGATGGCATCACCCTTCTCACCGAGTGGTGCGCACAAAGTAGTAATCGTCCTCCTGTCATCATGATCTCAGGCCATGGAACGGTAGAAACAGCCGTTGATGCCTTGCGACTCGGGGCGTACGATTTTCTCGAAAAACCACTGTCTACTGCCAAACTGCTGGTTACTGTCGAACGTGCGCTTGAAAGCCGGCAACTGTTCGCGGAAAACACCCAACTCAGACGCCAGTTAGAACCGGTAGCAGAGCTTGTCGGTCATAGCCCGAATATCCAAGAACTCAAACAACAGATTGATCAAATTGCTCCGGGCGAAAGCTGGGTTCTGGTCCGGGGTGAACCCGGCAGCGGAAAAGGTGTCGTGGTCCGTGCACTGCACCGAGCCAGCCGGCGTAAGGAGCAGGCATTTATCGAAGTCAACCTCGCTTCTATACCAGGGGAAAACATCGCAATAGAACTTTTTGGTTATGAAGATGGCGATTCCATACAGACTGGTAGATTTGAACAGGCCCATGGTGGCACTCTGGTACTCGACGAAATCGGTGACCTGGACCTCGAGATTCAGGCAAAACTGTTGAGCGCACTGGAAGAACGCCGGTTCTATCGGATCGGGGGGAGAACACGTGTTGAGTTCGATGTCAGGATCTTCTCCACATCCAACCAGGACATTGAATCAAAGACACGACAGGGCACATTCAGAGAAGATCTGTTCTATCGTCTCAATGCCGTTCCAATCGACGTTCCAGCACTGAGAAATCATCGGGAAGACATACCAGACCTGATAAGCTATTACACTAACCAGATCCTGGAATCCGAAAATCTCTCATTCCACCGCTTCTCAACGGCTGCCGTAAATTACCTCCGGAATAGACCGTGGCCGGGCAATATCAGAGAACTGCGTAACTTCATCCATCGAATGCTAATCACCTCTAACACTGAGGAAATTGACGCGGACGAAACCCGAGAGACCATGGGCAGTGCAGCAACCCCGGTATCCACCGACATGGTCGCACAAGTTGTTCCAGACTTCGATCAACCGTTGCGGGAGGCGCGGGAACAGTTTGAACGCGACTACTTCAATTATCACCTCGTCAAAACAAACGGTAATATGACGGCACTTGCACAACGATGCAGTATGGAACGCACACACCTTTACAGAAAACTCAAGGGCCTGGGTATCAATCCCAAATCAGTCAAGAATCGAGCTTAAAACAAGCCCCTTAGCAATGCATCTAGGCATCGAATGAAAATCATTATCCTCGGCGCAGGTCAGGTTGGCACCTCAACTGCCGAGATCCTCGCTAAAGAGGACAACGACATCACCCTGATCGATAACGTTGCATCGCAAGTGGAAGGCTTGCAGGATCGCCTCGATATCAGGACGATCGTTGGATCAGCATCTCATCCAAGCGTTCTGGAACAGGCTGGAGGTCCAGATGCAGATCTTATTCTCGCCGTCACTGACAAGGATGAAGTCAACATGGCGGCCTGTCAGGTCGCCTATACGCTGTTCCGAACCCCCAAAAAGATCGCCCGAATTCGTTCTGTTGAGTATCTGACACACACAGAGATATTTTCTGACGAATCGATACCGGTAGATGTCATCATCAGCCCGGAACAGTTGATCACACAACATGTATTGCACCTCATTGAGTATCCCGGTGCACTTCAGGTCGTCGATTTTGCTGGAGGAAAGATACAGCTCGTGGGCCTTAAAGCCTACCATGGGGGCCCCCTGGTGGGCCGCGAACTCCGCACGATTCGTGAAGACTTGCCCACTGTTGAAGCCCGTGTCGCAGCTATTTACCGTCACGACAGGCCAATCATCCCCGAGGGGGACACAATTATCGAACCCGATGACGAAGTGTTCATAGTTGCCGCTGCGCCCCACATACCTATTGTCATGAGTGAATTCTGCGCTGTGGAAGCACCCGGCCAGAACATCATGTTAGTGGGTGCAGGCAAGATCGGCCTACAGTTGGCCCGAAGCCTGGAGCAGAACAACTACCAGGTCAAACTGGTAGAACACGGCGCTGAAAGGGCACGCCAGGTTGCAGAACAGTTGGATGCAACCATCGTTCTTCGTGGAGATGCTGCCGATGAGGACCTCATGCTACAGGAAAATATCGATGCCACGGACGTCTTCTGTTCACTCACCAATGATGACGAAGCTAATATCCTTTCGGCTATGCTAGCAAAACGACTGGGCGCTCACCGTGCTATGGCGCTGATCAACCGTTCCGCCTACGTCGACCTGATTGAAAGCAGTGTGTTGGATGTCGCTATCTCCCCCAGTCTTATTACGGTGGGTTCGCTACTGACTCACGTCCGGCGTGGTGACACGATTGCTGTACATTCGCTTCGTCGCGGTGCCGCCGAAGCAATAGAAACCATTGCTCACGGCGACGCGACAAGCTCCAGCGTCGTAGGTCGCCGTATAGAGGAAATCTCCCTTCCCTCGGGTACTAGGGTCGGTGCTTTGTTGCGGAATCAGGAAGTCATCATCCCCCATCATGACACCGTCATCGAGGCTGAGGATCATGTCATCCTGTTCGTGATCGATAAAAAGTATATTCGCGATGTCGAGAAACTATTCCAGGTGAAAGTAACCTTCGTCTGAACCCCAGGATCACGCGAGTGCAACATCAGGCTGTCTTGAAGATCGTAGGGATACTGCTGACACTTTTCAGTACGACACTCCTGCCACCACTTGTAATCAGTATAGTAAACCAAGACGGTAGCACGCTGCCGTTTGTCATCTCTTACCTGATTACACTGGCCGCCGGCCTGTTGTTCTGGTGGCCGGTTCGTCGGCAGAGAAACGAACCCAGACTGCGTGATGGATTCTTGATCGTAGTCCTGTTCTGGTTAGTATTAGCGGGCTTCGGTGCCATTCCCTTTCTACTTTCCGTTGATCCTGCCATGACTCTGCCCGATGCAGTTTTCGAGTCTATGTCCGGGCTGACGACGACTGGAGCAACTGTGCTAACCGGACTGGATAATCTACCGATCTCTATTTTGTATTACCGGCAACAGCTTCAATGGCTCGGTGGTATGGGTATCATCGTGCTGGCCGTAGCAGTCATGCCTATGCTGGGTATTGGAGGGATGCAACTCTACCGCGCCGAGGTGCCAGGCCCTGTCAAGGATAAAAAACTTACTCCCAGAATCAAGGAAACTGCAAAGGCGCTCTGGTATATCTATCTGGGATTAACAGTTGCCTGTGCGCTCGCTTACTGGTTAGCCGGCATGAGTGCTTTTGATGCCATCGGGCACAGTTTCTCCACCGTAGCGATCGGTGGGTTTTCTACTCATGATCAGAGTATTGGGTTCTTTGACAGTCCCGTCATCGCCGGGATTGCCGTAGTCTTTATGATTGTGGCCGGTATCAATTTTGCACTTCACTTTAGTGTGCTACGCGCACGCCAGCTTCTGACCTACCTCAAAGATCCAGAAGTACGGGTATTTCTTGGTGTGCTATTTTCGATCTCGGTCGTGGCGCTGATTGTCCTGACACTGGCCCATACCTACAACGACCCAGCAGCAACCTTCTGGCACGGAATTTTTCAGGTCGTCTCAATCGCCACTACGACAGGTTATACCACCACCGGATTTCACTGGTGGCCCTCTTTTCTGCCGATCATGCTTATCTTGGTGAGTCCCGTCGGGGGTTGTGCTGGCTCGACTGCTGGCGGTATGAAAATCGTACGGGCCATCCTCATCTACAAACAGGGCCGGCGCGAGATCGACCAACTGATTCATCCCAACGCTTTGATTCCGATAAAACTTGGCGGAAAACCGGTTCCCGAATCGGTTATCGATGCTGTTTGGGGGTTTTTTGCACTGTACACACTGAGCTATGTGATACTTGCACTGGCGATGACGGCCACCGGAGTCGACCTGGTTACGGCTTTTTCTGCGGTTACGGCCTGTTTGAACAATCTCGGTCCAGGGCTTGGCGCCGTCGCCGAAAACTACGCCGGAATCAGCGCCCCAGGGAAGTGGATTCTGTGTGTCAGCATGCTGCTGGGTCGGCTGGAGATCTTCACTTTGTTGGTACTGCTGACGCCCACCTTCTGGCGAGCCTGATTCGAACCACTGAGGGAATACACTAACTGGCGAGTCACGTGTTTATACACCTGTCTCCCCGGCAGACAATTCCTTTGTACCGTGTTCAATCACGTCAAGGACCTGCTGTACCGTAATCTTTTCTATACAGCGTCGATGACATCGCTGCCTGAGATAACAACGCTCGCAAGCGACATTTGCTCGAATCACCTGTCCAGAAGCGAGTGGACCTACCCGAGTCTCATCTGTCGGTCCGAACAATGCGACGAGTGGGCGCGACTTAGCCACTGCCAGATGCATTGCGAGACTGTCGCCGGTTAACACAAGATCAGCCCGGCCAACGATTTCAATGAATTCCGGCAGGCTCAGTTGACCTGCCAGACAGTTGCCCTTTTCGGGTGATAGCGTGCCTGTAGACATTTCCAGGAATGTACGATCCTCAGCACTGCCCGTGAACAGGATGAACCATTCGTCTGACAGACGTTCGGCCAGGGACAGAAAATTTGCGATAGGCCAG
>LUSG01000104.1 GCA_001629395.1 Gammaproteobacteria bacterium REDSEA-S15_B12
GCCATATCAGCCGTCCGCAAGTTGTGTCCGAATACTTTCCGACGAACCAGGCTCAGGGACTCCACATAGGGCGCATGATGTACTGAAACCAGGTCAGACTGGGCAACCCCGAGCCGCTCCATAGCGATATCTGAAAGCCCCGCGTACCCTCTGGGAACCGTTTCATGCGAAGAAATATTGAGAGTTGCGATGATTGAACGTCCCTGCGAGGAAATTCCCACCCTGGAACTGGCGGCGAACCCTTCTGAAAGACACACATCACAATCGTCGCGCATGTAGACAACAGGCTCCTGATGAGTATTGATACCCATCTTGAAAACCCGCAACTGACCGGAAGCCCCCACCATTTTCAACATCCTTTTTCTGCACCGGAGAAAGATTTCAGTATTCTGATCAAAGGTCGTCCATACGCCCTATCTGCCTGGCCAATCGCATAGCCTCGTTTTCTTCCATCGTCAGCAACGATCGCAATAACTCTTTCGCCTCGGGAATTTCAGCTTTGTCTGCCATGGTCCGATAAAGGTCCTCTATCTGATCATGGAAATCGAATATCTCTCTGCATATGCCCTCAAAATCCAGCTGAGCGTAGGGCTCATCGCAGGTTCTGTGGGTTTTAATGGGATGGTGGGAGAGGTAGTCGTAGACCCTTGTCTCCAATGCTTTGGAATCGCCCTGCGACTTGAATTCGTTCACGATACGTCCCATTTCCGATTCATGGGTTGCGAGATAGTCCAATAACGCCCGAGCTCGTTCTTCTTCGTTCTTCGTGGCGCAATGTGACAGGCATCGTGCCAAGTGAGCATGCAGGACCCTTGTCCAGTCAATAAGTTCTCCGAAGGTTCTTATATCCATCTTCACGCTTCCTTATGTAGTCCCGTTGTTGACAAATACGTCAGCAGACTGCAATTACCTGCTATTTAAACTCATCTGCATGAACTTAGGCTGAAAAAATCCAAAAAAGATACAAAAAGAGTCTTTCCGGGCCGGAGACTTGATGAGCATCAAGTATTCCGGAAACATGCGGTTTCTCCGCGAAAACAGCATCGACTGCATTTTCAGACTCAATTCAGCTTGGGCCATTAAGCTACAGTGTGGTCGCAACCGCACTACCGATCTTTTTTGAGTTGCCGACTTGGTGAGCAGCTGCGATAGTCATTAAAAATTAAGAATGTGGCGTCTATAGATGAAAGTTCTAATTGTCGAGGATAACGCTGTGCTCGCAGAAAAAATCTGTGGCTGGCTTACGAAGGAAAACTTTACTGTGGATATAGCCCTAACTGGCAAAGAGGCCGACTCCTTTGTAAAGTCAAGCAGATACCAAGTCATCATACTCGATATCGGGCTACCTGATGAAAACGGACTTTCTCTGATGCAGAAGTGGAGGAGCGATGGCAAAGATGAGGCCATTCTTGTTTTATCTGCCCGATCAAGCTGGACGGAGAGAGTTGAGGGTCTAAATGCCGGGGCAGATGATTATCTTCCCAAACCATTTGAATTTGACGAACTAAAGGCTCGACTTAGCGCTATAATAAGAAGAAAAGACGGACGATTAACCAACGAAATAATTGTTGATGGCTTTCAACTTAATCCAACCTTTAGAACGCTAACAACCCCTGATCGTATCGAGTTCCGACTAACCGCAACAGAATACCGCCTTTTACAATGCTTTCTTCGATCTCCTGACAGAGTATTCTCCCAAGACGAACTTGTTGAATCGGTCTATAACATATTATAGAAGCTAACACCTATACTGCAAACCAATAGATTAAATCCACTTACTTTGCCAAGCAATGGAAACATGCGAACCTTAATCACACTTGAAAATCAGGTACGAAAACTTTTTTTCCAGTGTATTTATCACCTACCCAAAAGCCACTCAGGTCCGTATCAGTTGCGACACCCTTCAATTCTATCTATGCTTCCCAATCATTTCGAATAGCCTCTTTCGTTTGACCTACTGAAGCATCATCATGACAGCGCGCAAAAGCATCCGAACAACGGCATTCCGATATGGCATTATCTTTAGCCTTATTTATCTCGCACTCCTTTTTTTTTCCCACACATACGTGATTCAGCAGCTTTCAAACGAATCCAGAAAACATCGTCTTGAGAAAGAGGTGGAGAGTTTTCAAGCTATCATTGAAAACGAATTACCTGCGAATGACGAGATCAGCAGCATGATTGATCGGTTCCAATTACTACTGGAGCACGCCGTCATCGTCGAAATGAAAGATGGAAGCTTGATTGTCAGTAGCAACGTAAATCAAACAGACTTCCGCATCGTTTCGGATAAGCCTTCTGGTTTTATAGAAGTATCGTTGGGTGCAGATGAGCTTCTCGGACTAAAACGGAACGTCCGAAGTGATAGCCCGCTTTCATCAATCACAATCCTGGAAATGGAAAATGGACTCGCTGAGCAATCCACTGAAGCCCATCTGACCTTGATTATTGCCTCCGCATTATTGCTTGTTGCTCTCTTGGCCCTGGTGGGTACCGCCATTTATTTATCCCTCAAACCGATAGCGCACATCAAGGAGGACATGAGGCGACTTCGATCCGGAAACCAGCCTCGCTTGAACCTTGACGTACCAAAGGAGTTCAGCCCACTGGTACGACAATTCAACAACTTACTTGATTTATCAAGTCGTCGCATTGATCGCCATCGACGCCTTAATTCCGATCTCTCTCACATGGTAAAAACCTCGATCTCTGCTAATCTCGCGATTTTGTCAGACAGTGATTCGTTACCTCCGTCTCGCGAGGATATAGATTTCATGGTTTCAAACTTAAGAGATCTAAACCGGTCCTTGAATTACCGCTTGACCAAGGCAGATATATCCGGCATGCAGATTGGGCAAACGTGTTTGCCGGTCGAAATAGCAAAGAATGTCATTTCGGTCATGGAAAAAATTTTTCCCGACAAGATATTCCGTATCGATACTTCCTTGCCGAATGACTTCAGTTGGCCGATGGAACGTCAGGACCTTTCAGAGTTATTGGGCAACCTGCTGGAAAACGGCGGGAAGTGGGGTCAGAGCGAGGTGGACATTTCAATTAGTCAAACCGATTCAAGGCTCACGATAGAAGTGGCTGACGACGGCCCTGGAATCGCTCCAGAAGCGGCTTCAAAAGTGATGGATAGAGGTTCTCGGCTTGATGAATCCGTTACGGGATTTGGACTAGGGCTTTCGATCGTGTCCGAAATTGTTGAAGACAACTCCGGACAGATGGACATTGGCTCCTCGGAAACAGGTGGCGCAAGAATCACAGTCATGTTTCCTTTATTAGACTGAAGCGCCAAGAGCCCGGCATCTCTCACTTTCGAACTCTATTTCCAGGGTTGTATGGGCAAGTTCATAAGGCCTCAATGCTTCCGCCAATCGTTGCTTCAGGTACCAATAATCTGAAATATTGATGACCGGGTCAGGAATTATGCGGGCCGTTTAAACATGGCGCTCCCCGTCCAGAGACGTTAATGATGTACCTCCTTCACACCGTCAACAGCCAAAAGGGTTGCCCGCATGTCTCCATGCATCCTTTTGTCCGGGGTTTCCTGGAGAAAGACTTTGCCTGCCGCCCATAGATTCCTGATTACATTGACGACAACCCCGAATACCGCCAGCCTCAGCATGCCCTCGGTAACGGGCATAACCGGCCGGTCGGCGACCCAACCGGTCAGTGTCCATGCGGTTGCTATAGCCCCCTTGCCTCCTCAGCGCCGCATATCATCGAGTTTAGCGCTTGAGAAGCGTTTGAATAGAGCCGGTAAAACAAAAAGCGTTAGGAAAGTCGCGGTCACGAGACCACCTACAATCACGCTGGCCAGTGGCTTCTGGATTTCCGCACCCACGCCCGTTGACAATAGCATCGGAATCAAACCAAGCGCCGAGGTTATTGCGGTCATCAAGACAGGACGCAAACGCGAAACGGCACCTTCAAACACCGCCGTATCCACGCTCAATCCATCCTGTATTCGCTGATTGATGCTTTCGACCATAACGACCCCGTTAAGCACCGCCACACCAAACAGTGTGATAAATCCAACGGAACTGGGCACAGAAAGATACTGGCCGGAGATCCAGAGTGAAAAGACGCCACCAATAACGGCAAGGGGCACGTTGACCAGAATCAACAACGCTTGACCGACCGAACTGAAAGCAAAGTACAGCAACAGCGCGATCAGGCCCAGAGATACAGGTACCACAACCGTCAA
>LUSG01000105.1 GCA_001629395.1 Gammaproteobacteria bacterium REDSEA-S15_B12
TGAGTCTGAACTGGAGTGGGTGCGCACCAACCCGAAGGGTAGACACGCAAAGAACAAAGCCAGGCTGCAGCGCTTCAAGGACCTCGTGGAAGCAGACTATCAGTCACGAAATGAAACCAACGAGATCTACATCCCACCAGGCCCCAGACTTGGTGACAAAGTCATAGAGATCGACCAACTCACCAAGGGCTTTGGTGACAAACTGCTTATCGATAATCTTTCTTTTTCTCTTCCCCCGGGTGCCATCGTCGGCATCATCGGCGCCAACGGTGCTGGCAAAACCACCCTGTTCAGAATGCTTGTCGGCGCAGAATCCCCCGACCAAGGCAGCATATTAATCGGCGAGACTGTCAAAATTGCATATGTGGATCAGAGTCGAGATGCGCTCGATGACGACCAGACGGTGTGGGAAGAAATTTCTGATCGTCAGGACACACTTGAGATTGGCCCCTACCAGACACCATCGAGAGCTTACGTCTCCCGTTTCAATTTCAAAGGTTCCGACCAACAAAAGCGTATTCAGGATTTGTCCGGTGGAGAACGCAACCGTGTGCACCTGGCCAAACTGCTCCGAAGTGGTGGTAATGTGCTGTTGCTCGATGAGCCTACCAATGATCTGGACATCGAAACACTGCGTGCTCTCGAACAAGCGTTGCTAAATTTTCCCGGCTGCGTGGTGGTGATTTCTCATGACCGCTGGTTCCTAGATCGAATAGCGACCCACATTTTAGCTTTCGAAGGAAACAGCCAAGTCAACTGGTTCGCCGGTAACTTCGAGGAATATGAACAGGACCGTCAACGAAGACTCGGCGACGACGCCCAGCCCCGTCGAATCCGATACAAACCCATCACCCGAATCTGATGTGCTGACAGACAGAGCAGAGATGTCGTATGGTGATTGACCGGCGTGCTATCCGCAAAGGCTTAAGAGTCATCGCAACAAAAGACAATGACGTCGCGCAGGTGCTGACACGGATTAGCTATCCTGAGCCTCGCATCCGGCCAGTCGGTTTCCAGGCATTGCTGTCCATGATTGTTAGCCAGCAGATCTCGACCGGAGCCGCCCGACCCATCATGGACCGAGTGCAGGCGCTGCTGCCGGAAATATCAGCCCCTGCGACACTGGCACTGCCCGATGGCGCCCTGCGTAAAGCCGGACTGTCGGGCCGCAAATCCTGTGGCTCTTTTACCGCGGGGCGCCAACCTGATTCCTATTGAAACTTCTTCTCTCCGTTCCCGCCGTCGGGCGGTTAAGATAGTCGTTCGCCCTGAGCTGCTGGAGTCTTTTAATGGATAACCCGTTTGCCCGATTTGGTGTCGAACACTTATCGGCCACGTCCATGAATCAATTCCGTGCCGATCCCGCACTGGGAATTTTGTACTTAGTCTATAAAATTCGTGAACAGGGTAGCCCTGCTATGCACCGAGGTTCTGCAGTCGACGAGACAATTGGTGCACTGTTATCCGATGAGCACTCGATGGATAAGTCCTCGGCCTGTGACCTGGCCACTCGTACTTATGATGCGCTGATAAACAAAACCGATGAGGTCTATGCTCAACACACGATTGCAAAGGAACGCGATGTCGTCATTGCCTGTATGCAGCGCTGCTATCCGATCATGAATGATTGGGATAAACCGCTTTCCTACCAACAACCCATCAATCTCTCGTTACAGGGTATTGAGATACCGATCATCGGATACATCGATCTGTGTTACCCAGGAGAAGTCCGTGAACTCAAGACCTCCAGCAAGCGGCGCCGCAGTATCATTGACGATCATGCTTTCCAGGTCAGTACCTATGCAATGGCTATTCGACAGGAAAGTGGTGTCTGGCCATCGGCTGTACTCGACTACATTTGTCCAACGGGGATGGAGTCCTTCCAGCTGAAAAACGGCAACCAATGGGTAAAAAGAGTGATCGATACGGCCAACAGCATCCGCTCGCTGCTTGCATCGGCATCGACCGAGGCAGAGCTGTGCCAGTTGGTCCAGCCCGATTTCAGCAAGGCTTTGTGGCTCTATCGTCCGAACAGCCGTGCAGCAGCAAAATCTCTTTTTGACTGTTGATCAGAATTAAGGCTGATAAAGGCCAGCATAAAACGACTGGATGACCGGGTCGCATCGGATATCTTCTGCACGCATGGGACGATTAAAAGCAATACCTTCCAGAGTGCGGCAACGACTGAGTGCGACATAAGCCTGTCCAGCCGCAAAAAAACCACGGCCAAGGTCGATGTCGATGTTATCCAGCGTCAGGCCTTGCGCTTTGTGCACTGTAACTGCCCAGGCAAGAATAAAAGGAAACTGGGTATAGGTCCCAATAACCTCCATGTCGACGTGACGTCTTTTAGCATCCCAGTTGTAACGATAACGTTCCCAAGATTCACGCTCAACGCCTACGCCCGCACCCGAGCCTGTGTCTGATAAAAGCTCGACCTCAACAGATTCGTGATCCAGGTCGGCTACTCTGCCAAGAGTACCGTTTACCCAGTCGGGACCATTTTTTGTGAACATGACCTGGGAGTCGACCTTAAGGCGAAGCTGCGTCGGTGAAGGCAGCTGGGTTTCGTTCTCCAACCAATCCCCGTTGAGCTCGGCACTATAGAGCCATTCATTTCCGGTCAGGCGACCGAGTTGCTGCTCATTAAACTTGCGCGCCCGCGCATTTACTGCTGTCAAAACCAATCGACTCTCTGCATCACTCATTCTGTCGCCGATAGAAGCATTCAGAGCTTCAACGGTGTACTCAAGATTCTGGCCTAACCGAATGTTATCCAACAGTTGTATGAATTTCTCGTCGGACTGGCGGAAAGACTCAGTCAGTGTTACACATGTCAGGGGCTCATGCTTAAGACAATCGGCACTAAAAAAGTAAGGCGATTCGTAAACGTCTTCAAACAGCTGCCGTTCCTCGCTGCCGGCGATGACGGGTGGCAACTGATGCATATCTCCAACCAGCACGACCGTTTTGCCACCGAAACGTGCCGATTTTTTCTTCGTGTTTAAGCGCAACGCTTCGTCGATGGCATCCAGCAAATCTGCCCGCACCATGGAGACTTCATCGATAACCAAAATGTCCATTTTTGCGATGACGTCCCGGGCCGGGCCGAGAACTTTTTTGGCTTTGGGTTGTGGTCCTGGTGGCAACTGAAAAAACGAATGAATTGTCTGGCCACGAACATTGAGCGCTGCCACACCAGTTGGCGCCAGAACGACCAGATGCTGGTCCAATTCAGCACGCAGGACCTCGATCAGGGTGGACTTGCCGGTGCCGGCTGAACCGGTTACAAACACCACCGCAGGCGTTCCCACACTCAAAAGGTCCAGCACTTGCTGAAACTGAGCTGTAATCTGGTAATTCATCGAATTAGGCATTATGGGCAACTGCCCGGGTCTCGGCTACACCAACAATAAGCCGTTTGTACACGCAACGGCGGCGTCTGTGGAACAGTTCGTACATCCCTAGCCGTTATGATTCTAGGCATATTACTGAAATATGATCAGCTAGACCTTGGTCAGTCATCCTGATGTTCCCACATTGAGCGCTGGATACAGACCGTGCAAACAATCACTCACCAAATAGTTGAAATTAGAAGGCAATAATCGTGGCAAGTCCAAACCTAAAATCTGACTTAAGCATACGCAAAAGTCTAACGACCACCGCGTACGAACAGCTTGAAGAGCTGATTGTTACAGCCGTGCTGGAACCAGGTACTATTTTGTCGGAAGCGACTCTTGTCGAGCAGCTTGGTATTGGTCGAACGCCCATCAGAGAAGCACTGCAGAAACTGGAACGCGAAGGGCTGATCAGGATTATGCCGCGTAAAGGTATTGAAGTAACCGACCTTAACCCGGCCAAACAGCTACTGATGCTGGAGTTACGACGAGATCTGGAAAAACTGCTGGCAAGATCAGGTGCATTGAGAGCTACAGAGGAAGAGCGTTCGGCGTTTATAACCATCGCCGATGCGATGGACGAAACAGCCGCTGCAGGGAGTGATATCGCTTTCATGCGGCAGGACTACGCACTCAACCAGCTAATGGCACAAGCAGCTCACAACGAATACGCGAGCCGGGCCATTGGTCTGATCCACGGACTTGCCAGACGATTCTGGTTCGTTCATTTCAAGACCACCGCCAATATGCCTTTGTGTTCCAGCCTACATGCCAACCTTGCCCGTAAAGTGGCTCAAGGCGACCCAGAAGCCGCGGCCACTGCAGTCGACGCGCTAATGGATTACCTCGAGGAGTTCACCCGCGCTACCCTGAGGGCACCTGACCGGCCAACCTAGAATCAACAACCAAATTCAGTTTGCCATCGATGGACACCACCGTCACCTCACTTTCGCAGGCTCGATGCAGCCTGACAACGCTTGCCTATGAAAAACTTGAAGAGTTGATTGTTACGCTGAAACTTAAACCCGGCTCTACCCACAACGAAAATAATTTACAGCAGTTGATTGGAATCGGTCGTACACCTGTTCGTGAGGCACTGCAGCGACTGTCCAGAGAAGGACTGGTTGAAATCCTTCCTCGCAAAGGCATCAAAATCACCGAGGTGGAGTATGAAGGGGGGTTTCTGCGGGTCGAGTTGGCCCGTACTTTGCTTACTTTAATGGCCAGAACCGGTGCCGTCAGAGCCACCTCGGAACAAAAACAGGCTTTTTCTGACATTGCAATCGCTTACGATAAGGTTGCCCAAACTCCAGACCTGGGCTTCTTATGGGTGAAAACCGCAGGCTTCGCTACATTCATTTTAAGAAACACGCCGACATCCCAGTCTTTGCTCGCATCCGGGCAGAACTAGCCCGCGCACTCAACCGGGCCGACCCGGAAGCCGCGGAAGCCATTGTTCACCAGCGAATGGACTACATTGAATCAACGTTAAAGAGCGGGACACAAACCAGCACCAGGTAAAACACCCTGATATTGGCAACACCTATGCGCCCCTGGCTCAAGATGTACGACCTGCAGTCGTCACCCAGAAAAAAACCCCGCGCACAATTCAAGGGGGGCGTGCGCAGGGCTACAGGTTACTAAAGGAGAAATTATCCAGCCCCGCCAAGATACCTTGAAAGTGCGTTGCCGCCTATTCAAAGATTCTTCTTTACCCCATAAGAAATTTTTATCAATTGATATATTTCACATAAATAGCGATATATCAGTTGGACCTAACGATCACTTGCCGGCGGTGGACCAACCGCATCGCGAGCAGTGTTACAGCACACACAGCATACGTCACTGGCCAGGCCCAATCACTGCGTATCATAAGCAGATAGTGCACAGCAGCGAGTCCAAGTACCACGTAAACCATCGTGTGCAACCGTTTCCACCATCGACCCAGGCGACGCATCCACCGCCGAGTCGAGGTCAGCGCCATGCTCAACAGTATGAGCCAAGCGCTGAACCCCGCCAGCACGTAGGGTCGCTCGGTCACCTCTTCGCCCAGACGAGTGATGTCCCAACCTAATAGAAACGTAAGAAAACTCACGAAGTGCGCTGAAGCGTACGCGAAAACCCACAACCCGACGGCCCGACGGTAGCGCAAAAGTGTGCTCCAGCGTGCCCAACGTGCGATCACCGGTAATATAAGAACCGTTATCAAAAGATTGAAAGTCCAGATTCCGGTTTCCCAGATTACGGTCTTTTCGGGATCTACCCCCAGTTGATCCGTCTGCCAGCCACAGATCAACAACACGCCTGGGACTGACAGTAGTGCGTGAATCGCGAATCGGTTCACCGGTACTGTTGCTTGCTACCAGGGTAAAGGTGCGCGACCTGCTCAGCGTAACCGTTAAACGGCCGCGACGGAATGCGTTCAATGTCTCCATCACCCCAGATACGACGTTCGGTTGCCTGACTCCATCGAGGATGAGAGATTGAAGGATAAACATTGCTGTACCAGCCATATTCCGACGGATTCTCCTGGTGCCAAGTCGCATTTGGCCTGTCCTTTGTAAAGGTGATCCGGACAATAAACTTAGGAGACTTAAACCCGTACTTCCACGGCACAGTAATGCGAAACGGCAACCCATTTTGCGGCAAATGCCGGTCACCATAAACTCCAAAAGTTGAAAATGTCAGTGGATGGACCGCCTCGTCCAGCGTCAGCGCTTCAACATACGGCCATTCAAGCGTACTGAAAGCAGAAGCCTGTCCAGGCAACTCATCCGGCCGATACACGCTGGTGAATGCCACATAGCGTGCAGACCCCATGGGTTCCACCACCTTGATAATGTCTCTCAGTGGCCGCCCGTTGTAGGGGATCACCATGGACCAGGCTTCAACACAACGAAAATCATAGATCCTTTCTTCCAGGTGACTAAAAGGCATCCCCATCAGTTCATCAATATCGAATGTGCCAGGTCTGTGACAAAGGCCATCAAAAGTTACTGACCATGGCGAGAGTGTAAAATCTGCTGATCGACGAAAGGGGTCTGTCTTGTCCCAGCCGAATTCATAAGCGTTGTTGTAGTGGGTGGCGGCGTACTTGGTCGTAAGGCGACGTGATTTGCCTGCACTAGCGACCGCGGCTGAGCCCTTGTCGTTGACCGATAGGCGGGGTGATTCTGATGGATACCCCTGTACCTGACCTGCACTTGCTGTAAGTCGTTCACCATAACGCAACGCCGTAAACCCGCCCACGGCGGACAACGCGAGCCCGGCGGCCAATATTCTGCGACGCTTGTAGGTGTGAGGATCAGTAACCCGACTCATGCATGAATTCCTCGTGGTTGCGTTCTTGGCTCCTGATTATGCCTCTTCCAGAGTTGTCAAATGCAGACCGTCAGCGCTGCGTTGCCCTCAAAGGCAGTCGAGCCCATCGAGCCCCATGTGAATAACCAGTCCTGCGCCAACCAACCGAACCCACGGCACAAACAAAGCAGCCACGTACACGCCGATGGCAGGCCAGCTGTGCAGCAGATGAAACCCAACGCTGCACCGTTCAGGATCAAATATGGGGTCGGCTGCTAGGTGATCAAGGTCAACCAGCATGGTGGCCAACATGATCAACCAAGCACGTTTCCACCTATCACGAAAGAACAACCAGGCTACAACCAGGGGTAGCAACAGGTGTAGAACAATATGAATCAAAAAAGCTATCAACAGTGACTCAAACGTGGGTAGTGCCAATTGTCAGGCGGCTCTTGTACCATGTTGTAGACCTGATGTCGTCACCTAACTATTGTGGAAGCAAAAAATCCGCAGGCCAGCCATGACATTTATAGCGAATGCGCCGTTCCTGCCTCTACCGGAACTTAGAAGGGTTCAACAAAACAACTGGGCCCAGCAGCGCCAGCACTTATCCGGTTCAGAATTCTACCGACGGCACCACCCAGCAGCACCGTTCGTATTCCCGTTAGATCTGGAAAATATTGCTGAACTGCCTCTGACAGATAAGGATATGTTGCGGACCGATCAGTCTGTACATCCGCCTTTTGGTAGCTACCTGGGATTTCCATCTGACCGTGTCGTACGGCTACATCGTACCTCCGGAACAACCGGCCAAGCGATGAACATTGCTTTGTCGAGTGCTGACGCCTTGATGCAGGCACACATTGCTGGGCGCAGTCAGTCTGCGGCAGGTTTAGGACCAGGAGACATCGTGGTTCACTGTCTAAATTATCAATTGTGGATGGGTGGCCTGACCGATCACCTCGGCCTAGAAAGTACCGGTGCTCTGGTCGTACCGTATGGCAGCGGGGGCAGCGAACTGCTTATTCGTACAATTCTCGATGTCGGTATTAATGCGATCTCTTGTACACCATCTTACCCGGCACGCCTGGAACAAGTCATCGCGGAGCACTTTCCGGAGTTGACCCCCCGCGAACTTGGTCTCCGCAAGGGATTCATGGGCGGTGAAGCCGGACTCGATGACGCAACGTTCAGGCAACGTCTGGAAACCGTGTGGGGCATGCAAGCAATGAATGCCAACTACGGTGTCAGTGACTTCCTGTGTAACTTCGCCGGTCAGTGTACCGATCAGCCTGACCTTCATTTTCTGGCGCTTGATGTGGCACTGCCTGAACTGGTTGACGTCAATACGGGCGAACCACAACCCTGGCGAACCGGGTCCGAAGGAGAACTGGTTTTAACTAACCTTTCGAAGGAGTGTCAGTCGCTGGTTCGGTTTCGTACAGGCGACCGAGTACGCTTGACTAATACTGACAAGTGCCAGTGTGGTCGGACCGCGCCGAGATTCCGCGTTATTGGCCGCACGGATGAAATGATCGTTGTCCGTGGTGTAAACACCTACCCCTCTGCCGTATCAGCTGCGATCCTTTCTTGTCCCGAATTGAACGGCGAGTACCGCATTCGACTTACGCACAAAGGACCCTACGATCGACTGCCGCTGGAAGTTGAGCTGAACAGTAATGCCTACGCTTCAGATCATCTCTTGGCGCGCCTCTCTAATGATATTGGCCAAGTGCTGAGACTCACCGTCGAGCTTGAGCTCCTCGCACCGGGCGAACTGCCCCGTACCGAAGGAAAAACCAAACGCGTCATCAAGGAGTATTTGTCATGAACACAACCGCTTTGTATTCAGTGTCTGAAGGCATTGCAACGATCACTCTGAACCGCCCACATCGATTAAACGCGATCAATCCTGAATTGCTTTCGGATTTTAAATCGGCTCTGGATCAGGCTAACGCAGATAGCGATGTCCATGTGATTATTTTATGTGGTGCCGGCCGCGCGTTCTGTGCGGGTGATGATCTGAAGGAATTTGATCAGCAGGTCCGCAATCCGACCGAGACACGAGCGTATATCGAGCGTATTCAGGACATTACCCGCGGACTATGTCTTAACGATAAGATGGTGGTTGGCGCCATTCATGGCTGGGCCGTGGGTGGTGGGCTTGAATGGGTCATTAACTGCGACTTTGTTGTGATGGCTCAATCTTGCCGATTCTTTTTTTCGGAAATCTCCCTGGGCGTATTTGTCACGGGAGGCGTGACCCGTCTATTGGTTGAACAGATCGGCCTTCAGAATGCGCGAAAAATGATTTTGCTGGGCGAACGATATAGCGCAAGCGATGCTGTAGAACTTGGATTTAGCTGGCAAATCGCAGAAGATGACGAGGTTACCCCCCTTGCAAGGTCGCTCGCACAACAGATCGCTGTGTTGCCCGCCGGCCCAGTGAAAAATCTCAAACAGGCTCTGCGGGAATCACCGACCGCTAACCTGGAATCAGCCATGGCATTGGAAACGCAAGCCACACTCGAGGGTTTTCTCGATCCATTATCCGCGGATCGGGTTCGTAATCGTCTGTCTTAGAGATATTTACGGATAGTATGGTGACGCCGAGGGTCTATACGCCGGGCTATTTCTAGGTTTGATAATGTGCCGTTTCGCTTACGCAGCGCTGTTGCTACCCGCCGCCACCAGCGTAAATCACCTCTTTTGACCTGTTGCCTTTTGGTCCGTGTACTGGCCGCATGTTCGCTGTCTATAGCATCGGTTAGACCGGCTGTTAGTGCCAAATCCAAAAGATCCAACATACTGGCGGTTGCCCGTTCGGCATCGTTCTGCTTCAGCCAAAATTCCACACAATACGTTTGGTAAAGCAATCGGGCCGTGTCAATAACTTCTTTACGAGAATAAAAAAGAGATCGACCAGACTCGTCTGATTCTGGTACTTGGTGAGTATCCAACAGGTCCAGGCAGTCCGGCCATCTGCTGGGCAAGCCCAATGTCCTGAGTCTCTGCTCAGCCTGTCGTCTACACCCCAGCACAAGTCTTCGAGCGGGTGATGTAGTTGATTCAATGCCCATTTTGCACGTCAACCTAGTCGGTCAAGTCAATCCGCTGAGACTCGAAAATACGATGGCCGCATGCATCGCGACTCCGACAGCCATCGCATCCTCATCGACCAGCATGTGATTTGAATGGCATGGGGCTGCTTTGCCTTCTTTGCCTGGTGGTGCCACTCCCAGAAAAGCGAATGCTCCATTGTACCGCTGTAGCAGGTAGGAAAAATCCTCGGACGCCATGAATGGCTCCGGCATTAACCGATAGCCTTCTTCTCCTAGCAGAGCCTTTGCCGCCCTGGCAACGACTTCTGCGCCTGCAGCATGATTGATGGTCGGTGGGTATCCTCGTTTCAACTTGACCTCGCCCTGCAAGCCGTGTGCGACAGGAATTTGCTCAATAAGATTGCAGACGCCGGATGCCAATCTTTCTCGCGTATCTCCCGATAAAGAACGCAGAGTAATATCTAATTCTGCAGTCTCAGGGATTACATTGTTGGTTGTGCCGGCCTGTATTCGCCCAACCGTAGCCACAACTGGGTCAAATACGCTGAATTGTCGGGTGACCAGTGTTTGTATCGCCTGCACCACTTCACATGCGACGGGTACGGGATCTGCAGCGTTATGCGGCATCGAGCCGTGCCCTCCCCGACCAATAATTCGGCCGTGCACCGTATCGGCCGCGGCAAGAATTGGTCCAGTACGACAGGCAATTACGCCTGAAGGAAGCTCTGGCGCGACGTGCAAAGCAAATACTGAGTCGGGTTTTCCGCCGGCTTCTATCAGGCCTTCATCCAACATGATCTTTGCACCCCCGTACCCCTCTTCTCCGGGCTGGAACATAAACAAAACGTTCCCTCGGATATCTTGTTTATGTTTACTCAGCAGATGAGCAGCACTTGCGAGCATAGACGTGTGTGCATCGTGGCCGCAGGCGTGCATATGGCCTGGTGTTTGGGATGCAAACGGTAACCCAGTATCCTCGGACATCGGCAGAGCATCCATATCACCTCGCAGCAAAATATTAGGACCTGGTCGAGCGCCGCGTAGGATTGCAACCAAGCCCGTTGTTGCCTGCGATTGGTGGATCTCAACATCCAGGCCGGATAGACCATCTAGAACCGTTGCCCGGGTTTTTGGCAGGTCCAGCCCTAGTTCCGGTTCCTGGTGAATTTCCCGACGCATTGCCACCGTCTGCGCCTGCAGTTCACGTGCGCCGGTCAGTAGCTGCTCGTACATTCTGTTCTCATCTGTGTTATTGGAATAGTGTGACGGCCGGGTTTAGATGATAGTCCACATCTTGGGGTTCAGAACAGTCCCACCGGCGCAGTCGGGATAAGTATGCCTGGACGAATGAAGCTTTCCACGCCTTCACAACAGCGTTACCAGAAATGCCGCGACCTCACGAGCGAATCCACGATCAGGCCAGTATCGAAGATGAGAAAATGGTGTTCGGCCGATCACCGCACCCCCAACATTTATCAATCGATCATCGCTCACGACCCGTGCATAGGCAGCGTTGACCGATTTAAGTGGCCAGGCCAGAACATCGTCCGGATCATAGTAATTCAGCCATCGAGCCTTTGGTTTCAAGCGTTTTGCTAGCCGCGGTGGTGGAAAACTGATCGGCACGATCTTTGGACAGGCAAACGTAAACAGTGGGATATTGCAACCGAACGTAATGATTCCGGTCAGCCAGTTCATTCGTTCAAAAGCAGACAACCCCTGCTGAGGCCGACGCTGACTGTCCCAGACATAATTTGACAGGATATGGCCACCAAAAGAATGTGCCAGAACAACCATCGGCACCGGGTGGCTGCCCAACTGATCGTGATAAAGCGTAGCAATGTTCTGCTGAATTCGTTCGTGAACGACGCGGTAGACTCTTAACTCATCAGCAGAAACTCGTTCGGCTGACAGCTGGCGATAACCGGTGGCATCTCCCAGTACCGTAACCACCAATTCGCGCAGTCGGTGCGCTCTCAAAGATGCCGTATCCAGACTTCGTTCGAGGTAGGCTTTCTCCGCAGGCGCGAGGATGTCATCCCAGTAGACCGGCTGCCAAGCGATTGCATCCGGTTCATACCCCTGTACGACCAGCTGTTGTTCAATGTTACGGATCATGCGGGCGGCATAATCCGGTCGCTGACGACCGATACCGTGGATCATCACTACCGCCAGTTGCTTGGGCATGTCTTGATCAATCTGAAGTGTGAGGCAATATATTTACGAGATTTCGTGATACAAGTATAAAGTCAGCGGTTATCCAGTAGAATCAAATACCCCGATCGGTGGCCCTAGTCAGTTGACACACCCACAACCGCAGCAAGCAATTACGCAACGGTGCTTGCGTTGTTGGTTTGGCCCACTCTGGAATGACGCTATCCGAAAAAATACCGTGAACGCACCGAACCAGGCACTTTACGGCAAACTCGTCACCAAGGTCGGTCGGATGGTCACGATTGAGATGGTCGCATCTTTGTTACCTATCTGCGCGGCTGGGGGATGGTATAAAGGAATTGACAAAAAAGTGCGGCAACACAGCTTCGCAAAATATTAAGAACTAAATTAGGAATTCCCAAATGATACTGAATATCTCGAGGCTACGATGAGCGGCCCACTCAATGGAATTCGCGTGTTTGATCTGACGCGCGTTTTGGCAGGACCGAGTTGCACCCAGATCTTGGGCGATCTCGGCGCCGATGTCATCAAGATCGAACGACCCGAACTTGGCGACGATACTCGAAAATACGGCCCCCCTTTTGTACTTGACGTAGATGGCACCGAAACCACCGAAAGCGGGTATTACCTCTCTGCCAACCGCAACAAACGTTCGGTAACATTGAACCTCACTGGTGCCGAGGGCCAGTCCTTGGCCAAGCGAATGATCAACCAATGCCAAGTCCTAGCTGAAAATTTCAAGGTTGGAAATCTCGCTAAATTCGGTCTCGATTACGCGAGCCTTAAGGCTGAAAACCCAGGACTCGTTTATTGCTCAATCACCGGATTTGGTCAAACTGGGCCTAAGGCGAAACGACCCGGCTATGATTTCATGGCACAAGGCCTGGGTGGCATCATGAGCATTACCGGGCCACCTGGCGGAGAGCCACACCGCGTTGGTGTCCCTATTGCTGATTTGACGGCGGGCCTCTGGGCAGCCATATCCATCAATGCGGCACTACGACACCGCGAAGTGACTGGAGAAGGCCAGCACCTGGATATCAGTCTGTTGGACACGCAGGTGTCTTTGTTGTCGATCCAGGGCCTTAATTACCTTACTTCGGGGGAAGTGCCGGGACTACTGGGCAACGCACACCCGAATATTGTGCCTTATCAGGTTTTCCCTACCGCCGACGGCAACATCATAGTAGCTGTTGGTAATGACGACCAGTTTAAACGCTATTGCGAGTTTGCTGGCGTATCCGAACTGATCGATGATGAACGTTTTGTCACCAATAAAGCGCGTGTGCAAAACCGTGAAGCACTCACCCAAATCCTCAACGATGTGATGCGGCAAAAACCATCGGCTTATTGGCTGGAAGCACTGGAGAAAATTAAAATCACCTGTGGCCCTATCAACAACATCGATCAGGTTTTCGACGACGCCCAGGTCGCAGCGCGTGGCATGAGAATCGAAATGAACCATCCTGCCACCGGCGGCGAGCCGCTCAGCCTGATTGGCAGTCCATCGAAAATGTCGGTAACGGAGGTATCCTATCGGCACGCACCGCCCATGCTAGGCCAGCACACCGAGGAGGTGCTTGAGGAACTATTAGGCATCGATGCCGCCGAGTGCAATCGGCTCCGTGAACAGGGGGTGATTTAAGGCAAGACTCAATAGCACTTTTTTGAAGGATCAAACTTTAGTGCATTACATCGTCGGGTCTCCTGCCACTCACTGTCCCACCGGAGAATCCAGCCTGTCCAGTGTCTAATGATCAAGGGTGACCATCGACTGAATGGCCTGGTCAGAGTTCAGTGTACTTGGCGGTCAGCCCTCGGGCCTTCTCGACTGGGTACTTGCGGCGGTTCTGGTTCATCTTATTAACCGTCGCCTGTTCCAGATCAATCCCTAAACGCAGGGCCACCATCAAGGTGTAGATCAGGATATCAGCCAACTCTTCTCCTACCGCTTGACACTGATCACCAGACAAGTCTTCGCTCTGGTCAGGCGTGAGCCACTGAAAATGTTCTACAAGTTCAGCTGCTTCAACACTCAAAGCCATCGAAAGGTTCTTGGGTGAGTGGAATTGGTGCCAGTCTCGTGCCGAGACAAAAGCTTCGATATCACTACTGAGCTGCTGAATAAAAGTATCCACCGTTATTTTCCTTTACTTGTGAGTAAACTGATCCCATCCCGCCTATATGGCAAAACCAGTTGGCGGGGTTCACAACCGGCCTCGCGATATGACGCGTCGCCAAAGCCTTCATTAAAACAGATAAGACCTGCTGCGGCATTACTTGGGTTGATTCAAATTTGGCACACAACTGGCCCAGATGCGATGATGGCCCGGATCACTCGCCCTGACGCCAGCGTCACACTAGAATAGGCCGCCACTAAATTCAGAAATTTCATTTCATGCAATCGGCCTGAACTGTGATTACAACCGGAGAAAACTTATGAGTGAATGCCCCGTATGCAGTGCGCAGATTACGCTGGCATCAGATACTGTCGTTGGAGAATTATTGGAATGCCCCGACTGTGGTTCTGAACTTGAAGTCACTGAACTCAATCCACCAACTCTCGCTGAAGCGCCAGAAAGCGAGGAGGACTGGGGCGAATGAGAGTCGGTTTGCTTCACTCGCTGATCCGAAAGGAAGAAAAACTTCTGTTTGAGGCGTTCAAGCAGCAGGGCGTGACGCCCATAATGCTTGATGATAGAAAACTGACTTTTGACCTTGAGTCGGTTCCCGATATTGATCTCGTCGTAGAACGCTGTATCAATCACTCCCGAGCAATGCATGGACTTCGGCTTTTCGAGAGTCTCGGTATTCGTTGTATTAATTCGTCCGATGTGGCTCGGATATGTGGTGACAAAATTCTGACCTCTGTTGCTTTAAAAGAAGCAGGTCTGGCCCAGCCACCGATTCGTATTGCCTTTACTGAAGATTCAGCGCTGATCGCAATAGAAGAACTGGGCTACCCGGTAGTACTAAAACCCGCCGTCGGTTCGTGGGGTCGCCTGTTAGCCAAAGTCAATGATCGCGAGTCCGCCGAGGCGATCCTCGAACACAAAACAGTTCTTGGCAGCTACCATCACTCGATTTTCTACATCCAGAAATACGTCGAGAAACAGGGCAGAGATATACGCAGTTTCGTGGTCGGTAACGAATGTATCGCAGCGATCTACCGCAGTTCATCTCATTGGATCACCAATACAGCCCGAGGCGCCGTCGCAACCGGTTGTCCAGTAACTGACGAGATCGCATCGCTTTCGGTTGCTGCAGCGCATGCAGTGGGTGGCGGTGTACTTGCCGTCGATCTCTTTGAATCAACGGAGGGCCTGTTGGTCAATGAGGTCAACTACACTATGGAATTTAGGAACAGCATTGACACCACGGGAGTTAATATCCCCGGACGGGTCGTAACATATGTCCTGGAACAACTAAAATGATTCGAGTATCGATTGTCGGAGGTTCTGGCTATACCGGTGGCGAATTGTTGCGGCTGCTGCTGTTTCACTCCGAATGTACAGTACAACAAATCACCTCCGAACGATCTGCTGGAAAGTTTGTTCATAAAGCCCACCCCAATCTGCGTGGCATCACTCGGCTTAAGTTCTGTGCAGTGGATGAACTTGAGTCATGTGATCTGTTGTTTCTCTGTCTGCCGCACGGAGAAATCATGGCTAGCATAGACCGTTTTCAGGCATTAGCTCCGCGACTGATTGACCTCAGTGCTGATTTCAGGCTGATCGATGCTGAAACCTATATGCGATGGTATGGCCGGCCACATTTACGCCCTGATCTGCTTGGAACTTTTGCTTATGGTGTGCCGGAAATCAATCGCGAAAACATCGTACAGGCAGATCATGTCGCCTGTGCCGGTTGCAATGCCACTGCCAGTACGCTGGCTATACGGCCACTCGTACGGCGTAATCTCGTCGAGTCTGTTGTTATCGAAGTCAAGGCGGGCTCCAGTGAGGGCGGTAATACGCAGAGTGCTGCTTCACACCACCCAGAGCGCAGTGGGGCAGTTCGGTCCTACCAACCTACGGGCCACCGACATGTAGGCGAAATGAAACAGGTGCTCGGCGATATAGCGATTCATTTTTCTGCAACCTCTATCGAGATGGTGCGCGGTATTCTTGCAACCTGCCATGTTTTTTTGAACGATGGCCTGGATGAAAAAGCGGTATGGAAGATCTACCGCGAGGATTACTCAGAGGAACCTTTTATAAGGATCGTTAAAGAACGCGGCGGCATCCATCGTTATCCAGAACCCAAACTCCTGGCAGGCACCAACTATTGCGATATCGGGTTTGAGCGGGATGTGTCGACCAACAGGCTGGTAGTTATCAGCGCTATCGACAATCTGATGAAGGGTGCCGCTGGACAGGCCATACAATGTTTCAACCTTATGCATGGATTTGACGAGGCCTGTGGCCTCGAATTTCCGGGCTTACATCCTATCTGACAACCTGCGATGTGTCGTTTACTGTGGGTGCGTGCTGCACAACCCTTCCGGATTTCCGATCACCTGCTGCATTTTGCCGCCTTGTCACGCGACAGCTCAGAATATCAGGGACATGGCTGGGGTTGTGCCTGGCTTCAAAACAATCAGTGGCAAATCTACCGGAATATCTCACCCATCTGGCGGGAAGACCTTTCACATTTCGGCACCACTACTCTGCTTGTTGCTCATACCCGAAGCGCTTTTCGAGATGAGGGGATTTCGGTTGAAAATAACATGCCGTTTTTCGACGGTGAGCGGGTATTTATATTCAACGGCGAACTCCACGGCGTGCGGATCAAGGAGAAAGGCCGTATTGGTGCGGAAAAGATCTTCAACTACGTCAAACGATTTGACCATCATGACCTGCTCAAGGCTCTGACCAGAGGCACTACCATCATCGAGAAAAGAAGCCGCTACGTGCGCGCCATGAATTTGATTATTGCCGATACAACGTCTTCGCACCTCGCCACCTTGTACA
>LUSG01000106.1 GCA_001629395.1 Gammaproteobacteria bacterium REDSEA-S15_B12
GTATTGGGCTGACCATCGCTATACTCGGTGTCGCCACCATCCTTCTGCGCCAGTTCGCCACCCGGTTCATCGAGAACTCAGGCGGAGGCGTGGCCGTGGCCCGGTTCAGAACCCTGAGCAACACCGTTGGTGCTCTGCTGGTGACTGTGATCGGTACAGTCTCGTTTTTTGCTTTTCTCGGTATCAGTTGAACCATAGGATTGCCCCACCAGGGCGACGGCATTACAGGACCTCACCATGAAAGAACTTATAGAACGTTGGATCGGCTCCGGTGACATACAAATCGTCGAAAGAGAAGTCGACCCCAAATTCGAATGCGCGGCTGTCATTACCCGTGCGCAGCAGGAAAGCGACCGACCGATCCTGTTTCGCAATGTAAAAGGCAGCGACCTACCGGTTGCGAGCAATCTTTTCGGCAGCCGGCAACGGTTGAGCGAGTACCTCGGTGCGGGCGATGGTCATTTCTGCCAGCGCTGGGCCAGTTTGATGAAAAACCCGGTAGTAGCACCGACCGTGGTGCCCGAAGCCAACGGCGAATTCCACAACACCTCGCTGGATCAACTGCCGCAAATCACCTATTTCGAAAAAGATGCAGCCCCTTACATCACATCTGGAATATTTCTGGCCAACGATCCAGATACCGGTGTACCTAATCTCTCCTATCACCGGGGCATGCATATCAGTAATGATGAGGTGCGCGTAAGGCTCGGCACCAGTCACGATCTTACTCATTACCAGGCAGCAGCCGAGACTGGGGATGCAGCCCTGGAAGTGGCCATCCTGATCGGCCCGCCACCGGAAGTCGCGATGGCCGCGGCCTCGCCCATCGCCCCCGATGAAAGCGAACTCGACCTGGTTTCACGACTGATCGGTGGGTCACTCAAGATGCGGCCATGCCGCCATGTGGCGCTGGACGTACCTTATGACACGGAAATCGTAATCGAAGGGCGAATCCTACCGAACGTACGAAAACCCGAAGGTCCGTTCGGTGAATTTCTGGGTTACTACGTACCCCAGGGCGACAACCATGTGCTTGAGATATTAGGCGTGACCGTCCGCGAATCGGCGACCTACCATGCACTGGTCTGCGGCTCACCCGAAGACCAACGACTGCTGGAACTCGCCCTGTGCAACCGGGTGTTTGGCCACCTCGACGGCACGCTACGGGGGATTCTGGACGTGAGCTGTGTACCGAATCTTCTGAATACTGTGGTTAAGATCGATAAACAATTTGAGGGCCATGCCAGACAAGTGATTCTGGGTGCGTTCGGCGTACACCACGACTTCGTCAAAAGCGTCATGGTGGTGGATGCGGATGTGGATTTGAATGATCTTTCTGATGTCTACTGGGCATTTCTGACCCGTGGCCGGGCCGATGATCGCGTCATCATCGTCCCCGACGTTCCTGGTTTCTACTACGGTCAACGCAAAGAACACTGGGGACGCATCGGATTCGACTGCACGATGGCATTGGATCGGCGGTCCGATTTCGAACGCAAACAGATACCTGGGGCTAACGACATCGACCTTCGGGACTATATCGTCTGAGCGTATAACAGCGTACTGATGAGTGATCACATCGCCCAACTGCCGATGTACGACTGGCCCGAGGTTCGCGCCGAAACTAATACATTGTGGGCGGAAATCCACACCGCACTTCAGAAGCGGGGTATCGCATCGCCGGACACACTGGATCGAGAAGCAGCCACGGAAACAACGTGGCTTTCACCACGGCTATTGCTGAGCCAGACCTGCGGCCTGCCGCTGGTGCAGGACCTGCGTGATCAAGTGACCGTGTTGGGCCGATTGACCTACCAGGATCTGTCGGCAACCGGGGATTACCACAGTGTGATCGTTGTGCGCGAATCTGATTCAATCGATCATCCCGAAGATTTACGCGGCCAACGGGCCGCCATCAATCACGAGGACTCCTACTCGGGGTGCCTTACGCTCAAGCGATGGGCAGGTAAGCAAGCCGGAGAGACTGCTTTCTTTACCAGCGTTATCGCGACCGGCAGCCACCGGGATTCTGTGTGTGCGGTGGCAAACGGCCTTGCCGATACCGCCGCCATCGATCACGTGAGCTGGTGTCTCGCGAAGCGTGTCGAGCCGGCTGCCCAGCGTCTTAGCGTCGTGGCGAAAACCGATGATCGGCCCGGACTTCCCCTGATCACCCAAACAGGACACGACACACAAACACTTGCGAGCTTTCGCTCAGCACTCGATGAAGCCGTGACAATGCTCGACCCGGCGATTCGTGGCGTGCTCGGCATCACAGGCTTCGTACCCGCAAACATTCACGAATACGATGTAATCGATGACGACCTGCAGCAATTTGGAACCACTGCGTTGTGCTGATGTTCACAGGCCATTGATCAGTATCACCGCTTTGCCGCGGTAACAACCCGACACGCTTGATATCGGTGGCATTGGACGGTCTCAACCGGGTCGACTATATTTCACGCCAGTGCCTGGGTCATCAGTTCAGAGCATAAGGGGGGTGTAGCTCAGCTGGGAGAGCGCTACGTTCGCAACGTAGAGGTCGGCGGTTCGATCCCGCTCACCTCCACCAAATTTTCCCCTCTACACCCATTCTTTACAAAGGCCAGTACATTCGTACAACGTCAACTCCGAGTGCGAATGCGACCGACACCAGTCCACCCCAGTTCCTACCCCGAATGTCTGAGGCAGTCAGTGTAGCCGTTAAGAGTTAATATTCCGGCCACGCCCGTTGGGCATGATCAACCAGATAACAGAGGAAGGAAAGATGGGGGATAAACCCAAACTTGGATACCTTGGTCTAGGCCTGATGGGCTCACAGATGACCAAACGCCTGATCAAGAACGGCTATCAGGTCACCGGCTTCGATCCAGACTCCAACAAAATGAACGAAGCTGTCGCGAACGGCGTAATCGCCGCTGCATCTCCTGTCGAGGTGGTGCGGGCCAGCGATATCGTCCAAGCTTGCGTCATCAACACGACGGCCCTGACCGAGGCCATATTCGGACCGGATGGTATCGTCGAAGGCGACGGTGCAGACAAAATCTTTCTCGATCACTCGACCACCATCGCCGATAAAACACGCGAACTCGCCGCTCGTCTAAAGGATAAAACGGGTATGCGCTGGGTCGATGCACCGGTCTCGGGCGGACCACCTGCTGCCGGAACGGGCGAGCTGGCAATCATGGTTGGAGGCAACGAGGATGACGTGGTTCAAGTCCAACCCGTGCTCGATACGCTGGGCCACAACACCCACATGGGGCCACTAGGCACAGGGCAGGTGACCAAGATGGTCAATCAGGTTCTGGTGCTGAACAATTTCACACTCCTGGCGGAGGCTGTGACCCTGGCAAAAAACGCGGGGATCGATCCGGCCAAGGTGCCGGAGGCACTCAAGGGGGGCTATGCTGACAGCCCGATGTTTCAGCGATTTTTCCCACGCATGATTGAGCGTGACTTCGACCCGGCGGGTTATGCACGCCAGGTTCTGAAGGATCTCGACATGGTCGTCGACTTGGCCCAACAAACCAACACCCCGGTACCGATGTCCAGCCAATCGACTGCGCTGTACCGTGTTCTGATAGCCAAGGGACACAGTGAACTCGATGCCACCGCTATCCTCAAGATCTATGACGATCAGACGTTGTAGACCCTAGTGGCGATCGATGCGTGCTGGTCGATGGACTACGTAAGTAGATATCCACAAATTTCTAGCGAGCATCCTGTAATCAATTTCAACCGCCAGGGCCAAGCGGCTTAAGGGTTATGCGTACATTATTTGCAAGAAAAATCAGCATTGTCCTACCTACTATGCTGGCGATTCAGTCCTTTGGCACGATATGCAGTTTTGCCGGTGCAGTCGTAGCCGTACAGGCTGCCGCTGATCTTGGTGTTAAGTCCACCAGTATTGGCATCTACACGGCTGTCATCTACGTCACTGGCATGTTGTCGGGTCTGATTGCCGGCAGTTTTCTTACCCGTTACGGTGTCATTCGAACCTGCCAGGTTGCCTTATTCGTGGGTGTACTCGGCCTAGGGCTGGCCAGTGCTCTTCCTTTTTGGCCGGTAGCGATCGGGGCGGCTGTGCTGGTCGGCATAGGAACGGGACCGCTCAACCCGGCAGGCTCGAGGATCTTGGCCAGGCACACTCCGCCACAATGGCAGCCTTTTGTTTTCTCAGTCAAGCAGACCGGAACACCGCTCGGTGGCATGCTGGCTGGACTCTTGTTGCCACCGCTGATGATGCTTTATGACTGGCGGATAGCTGTTGTCGCGATCTGTGCGATACCGCTAATCACGCTCTTTGGGCTTCAGCTAATTCGCAGCGATCTGGACGACGATCGAGATCCCGCCTTTCGTATCAGTTTCGCAGGAATCTTAACCTCACTGCGCCTGATTCTGACGAGTAAACCGCTTGTGACGCTCGCCACAGCGGGTTATCTCTATACCTTCGCACAGATGTCAATCCTGTCATTCATGGTGATCTACCTGCAAGAGGCAAATGGCCTTTCAGCTGAATTCGCGGGCGGTATCTTCGCGATCATTCATGGTTCAGCCATTCCGGCACGAATTGTGTGGGGAG
>LUSG01000107.1 GCA_001629395.1 Gammaproteobacteria bacterium REDSEA-S15_B12
TAGCACATCAAGCGGATTCTCGACGGAAATACCAACCTGAAGATAGGTCACATCAGGATCAACTTTTCGAGCCTGAAGGGTTGTGTGGTTCCATGTTAGATGATGTAGCCGGGTTAGACCTTTTCGATCTGATTCCGTCAATTTATCCGATCGATAGGCCACCCGCCCTCCCAGTTTCTCAAGATTAGCCAACAGGGGGGATACTGCATTTGGTGCCACAAGGATGCAGAGTGTGTTGTCAGTCGGCTCAAGATATTCTCGATACCGGGTAAAATATCTGTGTGGCGCAGGTTGTTGAACGGCTGCCAACTCCTTTAACCATAGGCCTTCATGATGGGTAACTGCCCAGCCAGCCTCGAGCGCTGCATTCCAATCTCGATAGCTGACTAACATTTCGACCCAGTCATAAGCGGGTGCAAGTGACAACTCGACTTCTGTAATTACTCCATTCACACCGTACGCATGTGCCGCGGCATCAATGGCATCGCCTGTGAGTTCAATACAACGAGGTGTCTGCTCCATTGTCGACAATCTTAGTTTGAGAATGTTGCCCGGCTCACGAAGCATCCCCCATCGAATAGACCCCACACCACCCGACCCACCAGCAATGAAGCCACCGATGGAGGCTGTTTCAAGAGTTGATGGATACATTCGCAGTTCAAGGCCATGTTGTGGTCTAGTTACTTCTTCAATAACGCTTAGTCGGGTACCCGGTTCAACCACTACAGTACCCATTCCCACCGATTTAATCCGGTTCATATTCATCATGTCCAGGACAACACCACCGTCAAGCGGCATCGCTTGCCCGTAGTTGCCAGTCCCCCCCCCTCTGGGTGTGACCGATATATCAAGTTCCCAGCATGCTGATAGCACTCTGCTTACATCCGACTCATCTCTTGGCGACACAACAGCATCAGCGACGATATGATCCAGTTTCTCCTTCAATATCGGTGACCAGAAAAAGTAATCCCTGCTCTTGGTGCGAAGTGACTTTTCTGTCGTATTCACCGGAATGTCCGGAATCATTCGCATTAGGTCATCGATGCGGCTCATATCGAAAACCCATGTAAGTGATCCAGTTCAGAAAATTCTGGCGGTGTCGTGTCGATCATACGCCCTGATCGTAATACGATCCGACTAGAATGCGGACGAGCAACAAACTCACTCCAGTTCCTCGCTTCAAACAGTACCAAGTTAGCTTGAGAACCATTCCTGATTGTCCCCAGTTCGGGCTCACCGATCATTTTCGCAGCAGTTGAGGTTACAGTCCCTGGCCAATCACCAATAGGATGCATCCCGCACGTTGTCGGACCCGATAGCAACTTCAATACCTCGACTACGTGCCTCATGTACCGGTGCAGTACCACGATGCCGTGGTGTTTGCGCATGATGCCGATCCATGAGATAAGCATTACAGAGGGGTAGTGCCACGATGCCGATGCCAGCTGCGGCAACAAGGTCAAGTGTTTTGCTGACTTCCTCCGCTGGCTGAACGGACAGTGCACAACAGTGCCCGACCAAGACCGGGCCATCAAATTTGTTGCGAAGTACGGAACGTGCAATAGCACGCAAGCAATGAGATTCTTGATTAAGGATCTCATCGGCATGAAAGTCCAGCGCCAACCCTTTGGCATCCGCAAGCTGGACCACACGATCAAGTTGTGCATCCAGGCGTGGTGTTGGGTAGACAAAACTGCTAAGCACGCCATACGGTTGTTTCGCAGCACGTGTGGCCAGGAAAGATAACCATTCGATACTGTCCGATACGTCAGAAAAAGGACAAAGCTGTAGTATTATGCGATCGGCCCAGGTATTTGAAAGTTCCGTGAGCTGGTCAAATACTTGACTGAAATTAATAGAATTTCCATCGACGTGAGAGCGAATTGCACGAGTGCCATGTGAATAGGCTGTGCGTAGCGAAAAATCAACTCGTGTGTCCACATCGGCTGTGAATGCCGGTCCCATAGATTCCCTGTATGCCACCCCGCTGGCTCCTTCAAAACTCCCATCAGTATTTTTACTGCGCGGCCAGACCTGACCTTTGTCCAGATGGGTATGACAATCAATCGGGCAAGGCCAGGCCATAGCGTGTGCCATGTCGATATCGGTTGTGAGAACTGCACCACTACCAGCCGGTTTCACACTCTTTATCTCACTACGGTCGATAACGAGGTCAACTTCAACCAAGCCATCACTAATGCAGGACAGCTGGGAATCAGCGACAGTAACCCGAGGAAACCGCAGATTGCGCAACGAATAGGCTGTATCCAACGCAACATTTTGCAGACTTACAGCACCAGACCACGACACGGCTAATCCCTCCTTGAGTAGGTTTCGAATCAGCCCTTTTCAACCAAGTGCCAGTGGCTCTATAAGGGTCGCACACTTCATTATTGCACGCAACTTAGGCAATTTACTCACAACCTCAGACAAATTAGGACGATATCATCGAAAACAACAACTCAACAGCAGCATAGGCAAATCCAAGTCATAATTTATATCCTCTAACAAATTTAAACGAAATTTTGTTGGATACATGCCAGACTATTGGAAATTATTTTCGAGTTTAGCCTAGACTGCTGATATAAGATTACCATCGACTCAGTTTAATCGCCTTGTGTCAATAGGCCTTACAGAGGGGGAGTTAGCTTGCTGTATTTCATTCTCAAACGCGTCGGAATGATGGTACTAACCATGCTGGTCACATCGATCGTCCTGTTCCTTGTGCTTGAGATCAATATTGAAAGCCTGGCCGTAAAAGTACTCGGGCAATTTTCCACCGACGAGCAACGACTACTGTGGTTAGAAAATAATGGCTATTTTCGGCCGGTATACATACGTTACTTTGAATGGCTGGCGAGAATACTGCAGGGGGACTTCGGCCGTTCTGTTGTGTTTCAGGAAGAAGTGTC
Source organism: Gammaproteobacteria bacterium REDSEA-S15_B12 (assembly GCA_001629395.1). GTDB lineage: Bacteria > Pseudomonadota > Gammaproteobacteria > Arenicellales > UBA868 > REDSEA-S09-B13. The sequence continues at coordinate 2,913 of LUSG01000107.1, forward strand.
CGTTCTCTTGTGGCCGCGACTCGCTCGAACGGGACTACTGGCAGGGCTGGTTCTTGCAATTGCAATCCCAATTTCGATTATTCTTGGAATCCTCGCTGGAATGAAAGAAGGTTCCGCACAAGACCGCTCTGTGTCAGTGTTCTGCATCATCACCACGTCGGTACCCGAGTTTTGCAGTGCCACACTGATATCCTGGGTCTTTGTATTTAGCTTGAAGTGGCTGCCCGGCACCTCCAGCATGATCTCGGGCTTTAGTTGGACAGAAATGATATTGCCGGTACTGGTCCTAGTGATTTACGATTTTGGTTATATCGCACGTATGACCCGCGCCTCCATGGCTGAGGTGATGCAATCCCAGTACATCCGTACGGCACACCTTAAAGGGCTACCATTCCATAAAGTGGTTCTGCAACATGGACTGCGCAATGCGCTCATTGCACCGTTCACTGTGATCATGCTGCAGATTCCGTGGCTGCTGTCCGGCGTAATCGTGACCGAATACTTTTTTGCCTACAAGGGCATTGGCACCACAACGCAGGCCCTGTCGGACATTGGTTACATGTACCTAAATCCAAAAATCCGGTTCAGTTGATGATCAGCGTCAAACCCAAGATTCTAAACCGGGGCTTTTTAGCCACTTTAATTAACCTCCGGGAAAGTCCAGTCGGACTGATCGGCGCAGCGATCGTGCTGTTCTGGGTCGTGATGGCAGTATTCGCGCCCCTAATCGCACCTTATGACCCATTGGCTATCCAGACGCCATTCGCAAAACCCGGCACTTCAGCCCCTGACGGCGGTTTGTTTCTGCTTGGCACAGATCAGAAAGGCCGAGATGTCCTGTCACGCATCATCTGGGGTTCGCGTACGGTACTAATCTACGCGCCACTCGCAACCTTCTGTGCTTACATGATTGGAATTGCCATGGGTCTGGCGGCAGGCTACCGCCGTGGCTGGGTAGATATATTCCTCAGCCGTATGGGCGACATCATCCTGTCTTTTCCGGTACTGATTCTGTATATCATTGCCATCCAGCAATTTGGTCGTTCAAACCTCAACATTGTGATCGCCATTATCTTTGCCAGTGCACCTGGCATCATGCGTATCGTCCGAGGCCTGACGCTGGAAATTCGGGAGCGCGAATATGTCGCTGCTGCGCAGGTTCGTGGTGAACCCAACTGGTGGGTCATGATCGTCGAAATCCTCCCGAATGCGCGAGGGCCGCTGATAGTCGATTCTTGTCTAAGGATAGGCTATGTCATCATCACCATCGGTATTCTCGGTTTTCTAGGACTAGGTTTAACGCCACCTGATCCGGAGTGGGGCGGCATGATCAACCAGGGCAGACAAGTGGCTTTAATGTTTCCCCACATGACGCTTTTCCCGGCCATCGCCCTGTCTACCCTGGTGCTGGGTTTTAATCTCATGGCAGATGGCCTGCGAGAAACCAGCCTTAAAGACTGACACAATTTTTATATCGTCATGACTTCAACCACACCCCTACTGGAAATTGAAGATCTGCACGTGTCCTACCTGACCCGGGCAGCCGAAGTTCCGGCTGTGATTGATTTCTCGCTAACGGTCAACGAAGGCGAAACGGTCGGTCTAGTAGGCGAATCGGGCTGCGGCAAATCAACCGTGGCCATGGCGATTATGAATTACATGGGCACCAATGGTCTGATCAAGAGCGGTTCAATTCGATTCCGGGGCCAGGACATCACGACTTTAGGTCCGGAACAATTGCGTGTACTACGCGGCAATGAGATCGCCATGATCTATCAGGAACCGATGGCGTCGCTGAATCCGGCGATGACCGTTGCACAGCAGTTGATGGAAGTACCTATCTTACACTTGGGCGCTTCAGAGCAGACAGCACGATCCAGCGCGGAAACGATTCTCTCAGATGTTCACATCCCTGACCCGGAAAGGATCATGGCATCCTATCCACACCAGATCTCCGGTGGCCAACAACAGCGCGTGGTCATCGCAATGGCACTACTGGCCAACCCGTCACTGCTGTTGCTGGACGAGCCGACTACCGCGTTGGATGTGACGGTAGAAGCCGGCATCGTCAAACTGGTCCGGGAAATTGCCAGCAAGTACGAGATGACACAGGTCTATATCTCGCACAATCTGGGATTGATCCTGGAAACTTGTAGTCGCGTGTGTGTGATGTACTCCGGTCAGGCAGTCGAGGAAGGTCCTGTTTCTGCACTCTTTGGCGCGCCGAAACATCCATACACCCACGGCCTTTTTAACTGTATACCACTGCCCAAAACAGATAAGCGCAATGCGCCTCTGGTTCCCATACCTGGTCAGTTGCCCCTGCCCCACGAACGTCCCAGCGGATGTACTTATGGGCCCCGTTGCCAGGCATTTGAAGCCAAGGTCTGTGATCAGGGCACCGTGGCTTATGAACGTCTGGGCGAGTCGGATCAATACGTTCGGTGCGCGCGTTGGTCGGAAATAACCGCCAACGACCTGATTCCCGACCGGCAACCAGCAGAATCCGCAGCGATCGGAGATCTTGTAATCGAAGCAGATCAGCTTTCCAAGTATTACGTTGTCGAGGGGAAAGGGTTAAGCGGTGCAACGCTGCTGGGCAGGAAAGAAAAGGTCGAGCTCAAAGCCAATCAGGAACTAAATCTTTCGGCACGACATGGTGAGACGCTCGCGATTGTCGGTGAGTCTGGCTGTGGAAAGTCGACTTTTGCCAAGGTACTGCTCGGACTCGAGACCTCGACCAGTGGAGAGCTCACACACGATGGTCAGGAAGTGGGGGAAATCGGGGTCCAGAAACGCACCCAAGCACAACTCGCGGCCCTACAGATCGTATTTCAAAACCCCGTGGACACACTTAATCCAAGTCATACGGTGGGCGCGCAGGTCGGTCGGGTCCTGCGTAAATTCGGTATCGCCCAAGGTAAAAAAGACACCCAAGAGAAATCCCTGGAACTGCTGGCCAAGGTTAAACTACCAGATGAATTTTATTACCGCCTGCCTCGACAGCTGTCCGGTGGACAGAAGCAACGCATTGGCATTGCTCGAGCATTTGCAGGCCGTCCTACGGTGGTCGTCGCAGACGAGCCGGTGTCGGCCCTTGACGTATCAGTTCAGGCTGCCATTACTGAATTGCTGATAGAGATTCAGCGTGAATACGGTACTACACTTTTACTGATCAGCCATGACCTGTCCGTGGTGCGTTATCTATCAGACCGTGTTGTCGTAATGTATCTCGGACGCATTGTCGAGTCCGGCTCACGGGATCAGATTTTCGAGCCGCCGTATCACCCCTACACCGAAGCTTTATTGGCGGCAGCACCGATTGCCGATCTTCGCGTGAAGAAACGAGATATCATCCTCGAAGGTAACCTGCCCGACCCGATCAATCCGCCCAAGGGGTGTCCCTTCTCGACCCGGTGCCCCAGACATATCGGAGAGATCTGTGACACTACCCCGCCACCAGAACACAATACAGCAGATGGACACCGAATCGCCTGTCATATAGCACTAGAAGAACTTAGTCAGGTGGGTCCTGTCTTCGCTATCCAGGGTAGTTAGCCGGTTCACGAAATAGTAGATTTGACAAAGTGGCCACCAGCTTTGCAGGCCTTCGTTCCTTCTAAATTTATCCCGACATCTGGAGGCACTCTTTAGTTTCTCTTCGTTGTAACGACGTAATATCGACTTAGTATAGACAACCAAGATACAGATCCAGCAACTAAATTTCGAAATGAACGAACCTCAAACAGTAACTCAATGGTCAATGTGACCGAAACTTCTCCAACTTGTGTACGGCATCGTGAATATCTGATTGATCACTATGCATATGGCGGTCTGTCATCGTGACACTGCTGTGACCCAGTAGGTCTCGAATGGTCAGCGTTAGAAATCGAGTGGGTGATCAAGATGACTTACAGACTGCCCTAGAAAGACTAGGCGCTGCGTGGGAACGAAATATGTAAACAAAACAGAATCTGATGGGATGGGTCCGATGTAACCCCCAAATCGGAGATAACACGGTGAGATGTTATAGGGGTCTGATAAAAATGGTAACAAAAGAACAAAGCGTACCGGCTGCGCTGACAGCCGGTACGCCAACTTCAATTAACCTCAATCAAGCCCTTTTAACAAATCCTCAAGGTAGGGCTGGCGCTCTGCCCACATGGCCAGAACCTCGTCACGCGTCATGATACGAAGTGGTGAACCACCAGCTTTCATCTTCTTCGCGACTTTCTTGTCCTGAAACATCAAGTGAACCCGCTCTGCTAGGAAATCGATGACTTCCTGAGAGGTACCTTTACGCGCCATAATGCCGCGGAAATTTACGCTGGAGTCATCCACATCTATGCCCTGCTCTTTGAAAGTCGGCACATCCGGCAGAAACATCTCTTCACGTTGATTATCGGCTACGCCGAGGACTTTGATCCGGTCACCCTGTCGATATGCATCCGACAGGTTGTTAAAGCCTGCCATTACCTGATTACCCAACACCATCTTCATCGCTTTAACACCACCGCCTGCAGGAATATATTTGAGCTTGATGTCTGCCGCCCTTTCGAACTGTAGATGGGCAATGTGGTGACCCACATATAGGCCGGCTCCACTTACGGTAATGGTACCGGGATTGGCTTTGGCATAGGCAACCACATCGGCAATGGAGTTAAAAGGGCTGTCTTTAGGGGCAATCAACACGGCAGGGTCTGCACCCCAGTTAGCAATCGGCTCCAGATTGTTAATGTTGTATTTAGTATCAAACTTGATTGACTGCGCGATAAAGTGTGGCACGTTGTACGCTGCCAACTGATGGCCGTCTGTGCTTGCCTTCCCGGCAAACCAGTTCCAGCCTTTCTGCCCACCAGCACCGGGCTTGTTGAAGATCACAATAGGCATGTTCAGGTATTTTTCCTTACCTGCCATCATCGTCACAATGCGGGCCTGAAAATCGGTAGCGCCGCCGGGTCCGTATGCAACGGTTACCTGTACCGGGGCACTTGGGTAGTCCCCAGCGAAGACAACCTGGATTGGCGCCATCAGCAGCAACGCACCTAGCGCTGTGGTACCGGCCTTAACAATGTATTTCAGAACTGACATATCATCCTCCTAATTTGTAGGACTGGGTTTTGTCCCATTTGGGACGGGTACTCCGTGAGACCCGTATCACCCTCGCAAACTAAGAGGGGACCGAACCCACGAAAAGAAACTGTGTCAAAAAAGAATTCCCCTGGGTGTCATGACTTGCAGCATGTGCTCAAAAGACAGGTAGACGATCCCGGTAAACACCACACTTACTGAGACCAACGTGAGGAAACTTCGCCGGTTTCGTAACGGTAGGTAACAAAAAGCAATAAGGGCAAACGCGATAAAAGACGACACATAAAAACCTAGCACCTCCAGCACAATTAGGTAACCCAAGATAACGGTACTGCCTGCGCCGATATCACGCCAGCGCGTAACCTCTCGTGCGTCACTGCTGCGCATCGATCTGATTCCGTCCCACAACACCACGATTGAGAGCCCGGTCATAATGACAGCGAGTAGTTGGGGGAAGAAAAAAGCTTCGCCGCTGCCTGAGAAAAGCGCAGCACCCAGGATAATCAACGACAACACGGTGACGCCAACCCCTCCAACCAGGCTGCGATCAACACCCGTGTCTAGGGCAGCGCCAGAACGACGGCGCTGTTTCACCTCGGCAAGGACGCTATATATGATCGAGATCAGACAAAGGGTAACCAGGACAATATTGATGGTGCCTAGGAAAAAGTAAGAGAACATACCCTCCCCTGTTTCTGCAATCATCTTGCCCATCTGGAAGTTATCCTCGGCGATAGGCCCCAAGATGATACCCAGCACCATCGGGGCAGCGCTGAAGCCATAGCGGCTGACTACATACATCAATGCTCCCAGAGTAGCCATGACGAGCACATCCGAATAACTGTTCTGAACACTGTAGGTGCCAATAACAGCGAGTACGGTTACCGCCGCCGCCATGTAGTGACTCGGCACCCGCATCACCCAATAACTGCTGGTTCGGCTAAGCCCTAATCCCAGGACAAGCATCAACCCCTGGGCAATCAGGAGTGAACCAATGAACGTCCAGGTCACCTGCGCATGCACGGTAAAAAGATCCGGGCCGGGAAACAGGCCGTTGATCAGCAAACCGCCCAGCAACACCGCTGCAGTCGGACTGCCTGGTACGCCCAACGTCAACAGGGGCACCAGCGAGGGGCCTACCATGGCATTATTCGCAGACTCAGCCGCGATAACCCCGTCCGGCTCACCTTTGCCGAAGCGCTCTGGATCGTCACTGAACTTACGAACCTGGTCATACGCCACTAGGCCAGCAATCTGTCCGCCCGCACCAGGGATGATACCGACGATCACCCCAGAGACCGTGCCCACTGCGAGCGCCTTGAAACGCTGCAAGTTGTACCTCATCGAGTCAATCAACCGATGCTTCTCCAAACTGTAGACGCTGCCGGCTTTTTTTCCACGGGCGGTGACCATCAATTGGAAAACCTGCGGGATGGCAAACAAACCAATGAGGGCCGCCACAACATGTACACCGCCTGTGATGTGGTCTGAAAATACAAACCTGGCTTCACCGAAAATCGGACTGATCCCGATAGTTGATATCCATAGTCCTACCGCACCGGAGAGCAACCCTTTGAGTACCGACTTTGAGCCGACGCTACCAATCACAGTCACCCCGACAATGGCAATCCAGAAAAGTTCCGCCGGACCAAATGCCAGAGCTAACTCAGCGAGGGGCGGAGTGAAAAAGATCAGCACCACCACGCCGATGACTCCACCTATGAACGAGCTGATAAAACAATAATGCAAGGCCTCTGAGGCACGCCCCTGTTTAGCCAGCGGATGCCCATCGAGCACAGTAGCGATGTTTGCCGGTGCACCTGGAATATTGACCAGGATCCCACTGATCGCTCCACCTGCGACGGTTGCCGTGTACACCGCGCCGAGAAGAACCAAACCCGTGGCGGAGTCCATATGGAAAGTAAAGGGAATCAACAGGGCAACGGCCATGGTAGGACTAAGTCCCGGCATCGCGCCCAACACCAAGCCGGCGCCAGTCGCCAATACAAGCACGAGCATGATCTCAAATGTCAGAATGTCACCAAAAAACTGAATGAATTCCAATTCCTGTTCCTTCTACGGACCAAATCTCTTAAGAGATTCGCGTTAACGTCTGAGATGGCGAACGGGTACGAATCACAATATGCAGTGTCTACTTTGAATATAGCTCACAAAAATTTGTTGGATTACGGCCAAATTCGAACCAATTCAGAATTAAACTTCCGACAGATATTGAATCTGTGACGATGTGCTCCGAATAAAGAGTCAACCAAAATCTACCCACCGCGGCGTGGAGTGAATATTCGAATTCGTTCTTTCTTACAAAGGGGTAGGTACCCCAAGTTGATGTGCTGAAATTGGATCCGTTCCTGTCCTCTCCAGTCCATTCAGGTCCGTTTGCGTGGAGTCGGAGCCTGTTATTTAACGGGTTCTTGGACTGTTAATTAAAGGTCCTCAGCCTTCACACGGCAGGGGTCGCTGGTTCAAATCCAGCCGCGCCCACCATTTTCCACTGCTTTTAGGCCATTTTCACTGATCCGTTTCTGCTCCTAATTTGTCGTGTGCTGAAATTTGATCATCGTAGTACTTAGCACCTACTAATTTCCTACATCGACACGAATTGGACCAACCGCTTCCATAGTCATTTCTATTTGGCGTGAGCCAATTTGTTCCTTTCGATAGGCAGCTATCGTTGCCTTGAAGTCTTCATATACCTCCTTAGAAGCATAAGTACCGAATGAACCGTGATTATGCTCATCAATCTCGAACCACTGTATCGTTGTTCCTTCAGGCAGGTCATCACCAATGCTCGCCTCCATATCATCCCAGTCAATCGCATTGGTATGTTTCCAAGTAGTCATTACGGCATATTTCATAGCTTTTATCTCGGTGGTGGGTGCTCTAGAGAGCACTAATTGCTGGAACAACCTCAATATCTCCTAATGTGAACACTGGCTGGAACAAGTTATGGATTGCTTGATAATCGTCAGCCTCAAGCACAAAGAAGAATCTATGCTCAGGAGCGCACTTTAAGAATTGATGTATTTTCACACCATGTTCATTTGCTTCAGTTATTAAATTATCAAATAGTACTGTCTTTGATTCGTCTTTAGAAAAGCATGTTGCGCCTGTGTGTCTATGTTCTGCAAAGAAATACATTGTGTCACCTTAAAAGTTGTCAGTCATATGAGGATTAGTTTATTCATTCCATCGAGTAGATGGTAGGCCTTGTATCCATTCGTGCTCACCGGAACGGTGACGGCAAATAGAGACCCGCCATTCGAATTTAAGAGCAGAAGATTTGGTGGGGAGATTGGGTTAAGGTTAAAGCTTGCAGCACAAGACAGTATCTGAGCTTTGTACAATTGGCGAGGCCCGATTATGAGCAACGAACCAACAAAAGATACAGATCGTTGGAGTATCAAAACAGAAAGGATTACGCCTGTCTTCTGTTACCTCGTACTCAGCGCGATAGCTAGTAAAGTGTATGACGTCGGTCTTCTGGTGGCAGCTATGTGGTGCTTACTGATTTTTCCTCTATGGGGATTGGGCTGGTGGTTGGGCAAGAAGCTATGGGAGCGTAGAGGTAGATAGTATGAGTGCCCCGAGGTGGAAAGAATATTCACTAGCAGTCTGGATTATCCCGGCAGTGAATGGACAGACGGATTTTAGTTAGGCGCGGGTAACGTCTGCCCCGCTACCCCGGCTTCGTTTGTGCCCCCAAATAAGGTTCATTAGATATCATAGCTGTAAAGTAGGCTAAGTCGTGATCGTTTTGTCGCGCCAACCGGTGCTACTCGATGTATAGAACGCCGCCCAAGAAACAACAACAATGTTCCCGGGCTCGCGGTTTGACGACGAGGCTCATGTGATCCGTCAAATACATCAGACACCGTATCGTAATTCTCATCATCTTCATCACGGATGAGTGGAACGTACTCAAAGGCGCCTCCGGTGTCTGCATTTTGTATCATGAACGACACGACACCATCGTTTGTATCAAAATGCCAGTCGAATCGATCACCCTCATCCATGACATTCACCTGTATAGATAATGTTGGACAGGTCGAACGATAAAGCGTTTCATACCCCAACATACGACGAATAAACTCGGTCAGCTCATCGAGCTGAAACAGCCTATTCGACAATGAGTTTTCAGAAAACAACTCAGTTGTAATAGTGCCGCAGTTGCGTCGAAAAAGCGCAGAACGCGGATGGTTGGGAGGAAATTCTGAATTGTCCATCCAGCCGTAAGGTGTGCTCATGTAGTCTATCTGATGAGCGTTCGACTCCAGCGCAGTCAGTTCTTCTGCCAAAGCCACAACCGCTTCAGACCTAAGAAAATCTGGAAACTCAACGAGCGTGTCCTCTTTCATCATCCGATGCGCTCGGTTTAATAGCTCCTGACCCGCCTCGCTATCCAATCGATCAATTGGATAGGTCTCAAGATTCACGAAGCGATTGAGATCAGGGTTTGACATTAATCAGCCCAACTCAGAACGAGCGAGTCGTCTTTTTATACCGCTATCTTATTCCTGTTTGGTAGAAGCATCCACAAGCGTGGGCGGGGTATACATCCCGCATACCCCACCCACTAAATTTACAATGTTTCATACAACTGGGAACGTTCCTATCTAGTAAACGCCAAGTTAACGTCACCCTCATGG
>LUSG01000108.1:0-3751 GCA_001629395.1 Gammaproteobacteria bacterium REDSEA-S15_B12
CCCTGGGGGTCGGTCACAACAAAATCAAACCCGTGTTGGTGTTTGAGAATGGCTTCTGGATAATCGATTGCACGGTCTACAAGAAATTGCTCGAGGTGCGGTTGTCGAGTGAACGCATTGGCATCGAGAACGACCTTGGCATCACCCAGCAGACAACTTTGATCGGGCAATATGAATAACGGATTAATCTCAACCAGCAGTGCTTCAAGCCCAAGGAAGGCATCAGTGAGATGTTCAAGGATTGTAGCCAGCCTCCGGTTATCAGCGTTAAGTGCGTTGAATAGCGGTGTGCCTGCCGTGACGATCTCAGCTGGATCAGGTCTAGATGAGGCCCGATGCAATTCATTTGCTTTAGACACTGAGGATTCGATCTCAACCCCGCCGGCTGGCGAGACCAGAATATCCGCAAGACCTGTAATTGGATTGAGTGAGAGGCTGAGATAGCACTCACGCGTGGCATTGACCTTCGATTCGATTCGGCAGCCCTGGACTGGCACGCCGTTGACAAGCTGTGAACAGATTTCTTGAACGATCCTTTCGAGTTGAGCTCGGTCTTCACAGGGGCGGATGCCGCCCGCTTTTCCACGCCCACCTGTCGCGGCCTGTGCTTTGACAATCCAGGGGCCGTCCGGCAGCCTGTTGTCGGTAACCTCATCCCCGGCTTTAACCCAAATGCCTGGGGGAATTGGCAGTCCGTACCGACCCAGCAGTGTCTTGGCGTCGTGTTCTAGTAGTAACATACGGTGGTCGCGAGATCAGCGATGAATTTCAGTATTATGGGTGAGATGGCCGAAATCTGTCGCCGGAACTCGAATCGGACTAATGTACTGGAATTACCAACTCGAGCGTTGCGTCAACCGGATACGGGATTGAAAGGAGCAAGCCGATGCCAAAACTAAACGGCGCGCAAGCGATAGTTGAAGGACTGCTCGCACACGGTGTCGATACGGTGTTTGGTATTCCTGGTATCCAACTCGATCCTTTGTTTGATGCACTTTACGGGTGCCAGGATAGGATTCGTACCGTGCATACCCGTCATGAGCAGGGGGCCGCTTTCATGGCCATGGGGTATGCCCAGGTGACGGGACGGCCTGGCGTGTTCACGGCCGTTCCAGGCCCGGGCATGCTGAACGCGATGGCGGCTGTGTCGACTGCTGTTGCAGCGGGCCAGCCGGTGCTGTGTATTACCGGTCAGATTCCGTCCTACCAGATCGGTGGAGAACTGGGTATCGCCCACGAATTACGCGACCAGTTGGCTGTGTCGCGTGGTGTGGTGAGTTGGTCCGAGCGGGCAGACCATCCACGCCAGGTGCCCGAACTGCTGGAGGATGCGTTCCGTGCAATGACCCAAGGCAGACCCGGCCCCGCGATCCTTGAGATGGCACCAGATCGACTGGCATTTACTGAACAAGTGGCAGTGCGCGAATCGCCTTCGGGTGAAAGCAGTTCCGAACCGGATTCCGCTCTGATCAAGCGGGTGGTGAAAAAACTCTGTGCAGCGCGGCCCCCCGTCATTGTGATCGGTGGTGGTGGAATAGCGGCCGGTGGGCCGCTCAAACAGTTGGCAGAAAAACTCAGTATGCCAGTGATATCTACGATCAGCGCCCGGGGTGTGCTGTCCGATGATCACCCGCTGTCTTTTACCTTCCTCACCGGACAGCATATTTGGGAACGCGTAGATGTTGCACTAGTGGTCGGGACACGGTTTACCGCGCCGGCACTTGCCTGGGGGCGGCGGCAAGACGTCGAGATTATACGGATCGATATCGAGGAAGCTGCGATCAGGCGCCCGGTGCTGGCCGATATCGAACTGGTTACTTCAGCAGATAAAGGGCTGCAGGCGATTGCCGATTCGACGCCAGCCCGAGATCTCGATCGAGCTTCATATCTGGACTTTTGCAATCAGGCCGCACAAGCAGTCGCTGACAAGTTGTCGGCCCTGGAGCCGTTACCAGCGCTTGCCGGTGCACTGCGAGCGGTATTGCCTGAGGATGGCGTCGTTGTTGCGGATGTGACTCAGTTGGGTTCGTATGTTCGTTATGCACTGCCGGCGTATCAGCCACGCACTATCATGGGCCCCGGATACCAGGCAACCTTGGGTTATGCGCTGCCGGCAGCGTTGGGTGTGAAACTAGCCGATCCTGCCCGCCGGGTGGTTGCTGTGTGCGGCGACGGGGGATTTATGTTCACGTTACAGGAACTTGCTACCGCAGTGCACCATAACATTGGGGTGGTGATTGTTATTCTTGACAATGCCAGTTTCGGCAACGTAAAGACTATACAGGCGGCAAGCTATGGCGCTCGGCACATCGCTGTTGACCTTACCAACCCAGATTTCGTAGCGCTGGGTGAGTCTTTCGGGATTCGCTCATGTCGTGTTGAATCAGCGGAGTTGTTCGGAGTCGAACTGACGCAGGCGCTTGCGGCTGATGCGCCCCGTTTGATTGTGGTGCCGATTGGTACAGTGCCCAGCATCTGGGATCTGATCAGGCGACCGCCTTCTCAGGGTGTGGCTACGCACTGAACAGCAGGCACTGACCAGGTCTCAGGACTCGTCGCCCATCGATCGGATCTCGCGGCGAATATCCTCCTCGCTCAATTGCCAGTCGTTGTCGAGTTCGGCGATCACCAGTGTCATAAATTCGCTCGAGAAGTTTCGGGCGGTGTCATCTCCCAGGCAGTCTGCAATCAGTGCCAGGGCCAGTTGGCGGGGTGAATCGCCTTCATATGACCACTCGAAGCCAAGATCGGTAAACTGCTCGAGGTCATAGCGTGTATCAAGCGGTTCGCCATCCACGGTGACCATGATGCCGTCGATGGTGCGGCGGCCTTGGTAGTGCTTCATAGAGCGGGGTCGATCAGGATCGCCTGCCAGGCTCGCGGAACAGCCACATTGAAATCACCATGAACACCGCGAGGCCGGCACCAACCAGACCAACGGACATCTGGCCGTGGAGTATTTCAAAGTATAAAAACACGGCGCCGACCACCAACGTAATGATGGAGACAATGATCTTAATATGGATGGGCATGGGGCGCGGTCCAGCAACTGAGCCTTACTAATACGTGATAGGTTCGGCGGCCGCGATATCCGGCCGCTGGGGCTGGCCCCGAAGGTTCGCCCGGAGGTGACGCTGGCTGTAGCCGTTGAAAAGATGACCCAGCAGCCCTCTATCCAGATCAGATGTACCGAACAGCCAGTCGGCGATCGGAAAGGTGAGGTTCATATTTTTTTCCATCATCAGTCGTGAGTGATGATGGGCGGTATGGTGGCGGCGAAGCGTGTTGACCAGTGGCATATGTCTGACAAACGAGTTTTCATCCACATGACAGCAAAAGTGCATGAACTCATAAATCAGGTAGATACTCGTCGTGGTGGAAATATAAAGCCAGCCGATATTGGGGGTTAGCAGGAAGTAGAACAACACTGCGCCTGGTATTGAGATCAGAATAAACACAACCAGTGCGTAAGGCGGAAAGAAAGTTACCCGCCAGTCTTTCTGGTCGCGAAAGCGCATCTCTGAGTCTGTGAAGAACTGGTGGTGCTGAAGCGTATGGCGGTTGTAGATGGCGCGCAGGGCTTTTGATTTTTGCGGCCGGTGCATGATCTTGAGGTGCAGGTACCACTCAAAGATATTACAGCCGAGCACAAATACCGGTACGGACAGCCATTCCCACCAGCGGACACTGTGAAGATGTTGGGCGTATAGCCATAACGCCGTAAATCCAATGACATAAATCAGGAGTACGT
>LUSG01000108.1:3761-22651 GCA_001629395.1 Gammaproteobacteria bacterium REDSEA-S15_B12
CCGGTATTCCTGCCGATAATTACGCTGCCGTTCACTTAGCATGTAAGACGTCTCCCGTAGGGTGATCTGTTCAGGCTTGGCGATACCCAGAGTGGTTACGATGATTAATTGCCTTTCAAATATATCAATTAGCGGGTTCCAGGAAAATACGTCTGCCGGGACTGCCCTACAGACCGTTGATCAGTTGCTGTCGAGTGCTGTAATTCCAGTGTTTTCTGCACAGACCGACCGAACACTCAACTGGCAGACCCGCTGGGACCTCACAGTAACGGCTAAGGCGCTTGTGTACAGATCTCCTCGCGGAATTGGGTCATGCGCTCTAGTGTTTCATTCAGTGAGTCGGAGCGAAAGTCAACAATCAACTCATGCACACCGAGTTCGCCGTACGTGGCAATGTCATCGACAACCTGTGAAGTGCTTCCCGAAAACGGACGCCGATCAGTGCCCGATACAGTGGTTGTGTTCTTATCGTAGAGAGGCGCCTTAAAACAAATCTCGAGGTCTTCATAGCGGCGGCCTTCGAGTTCGGTCAGTCTACGCAGTTCCTCGCAAGACTCAGTGAACTGTTTCGGCTGCAGCGGAACAGCTGGATTGGCACCGACGGGATGCCAGCCGTCGGCGAATCGAGCCACCCGGCGCAGCGCGGGCCGGCTGTGACCACCGATCCAGATCGGTGGATACGGTTTCTGTATCGGCTTGGGCAGAAAGTGGAGTGCATCAAAGCGGTAGAACTCACCATCAAAACTGGCGGGTTCCTGCGTCCAGAGTGTCTTGAATATCTTAAGGTATTCGTCAGACAGTGTGCCGCGACGGTCAAACTCAAAGCACCCCAGCGTCTCGAATTCTTCACGCAGCCAACCGACACCCACCCCGACGATCACCCGACCTTTAGACAGCACGTCGATAGTCGCCAGCATTTTCGCAGTGACCACAGGATTGCGGTACGGGAGAATCATGACACTGGTAACGAGCCGGAGGTTTCGTGTTTTGCCGGCAATAAAGGCCATCAACGACAGCTGCTCCAGTGCCTCCCAGCCCCCGGGAAAGTTTCCACCTACCGTGTATGGGTAGCTTGATTCAATTTGTACCGGAAACACTACATGGTCCGCGATAACTGTTGAGTCGAAACCCAGTCGCTCTGCTTGTTCAACTATTTTGACCAGAGAATCAGCGTCTGAAGTCGGGCCCCGGGTAGGCAGATAAAAACCGTAGCGCATAGTATTTTCCTTGATGGTCCGCTTGTATCGATAAAAGCGCGAATGTATGGCACAAAATTACCGCAACTGCCTTGATCGGGCAACAGGCCAGAGCTCAGTTCGGTTCTTAGCTGCTAGAGCCTCGATGCAACCAGGTCAATGCAGGTGATCTCATTGCGTGATCCCAGGCGCATCACAGGCCCCCAGGTTCCAGTGCCCGGAGAGACATAAAGCTGACACTGACCGCTTCGGTGTAGGCCGGTGATCAGTTTGAATTGCTGTTTTACCAGCCAGTTGAACGGAAAAATCTGTCCGTTGTGGGTATGCCCGGAAAGTGTCAGGTCAATATTGGCTTGTACCGCTGCATCCCAGCCAAGTGGTCTGTGATAGAGAAGCACTTTGAAACACCGAGGATCAAGTGTGATATTCGCGAGTTCACGGCCAACCTGATGAACATCATCGGCATCATCTATACCGATCAGTTGCAGACCGTCGGCAAGCACACTGTTGTTTCGAAGCACCCTCACGCCGGCTTCTTCGAGAAGGGGTACCACCTTGTCCAGGCCAATATAGCGCTCGTGATTGCCGATCGATAGGTACACCGGCATGGAAAGTGTTTTGAGTGCTTCGATGTCTTTCGTTCCGATACGGCTTGAATCCAGAAAATCACCCGTGATCAGAACCATATCGGGATGAAGTGTGTTGATTTTCTGAACAATATGGTTCAGGAAGTTACCGCTGCGTGAGCCTATGTGTACATCGCTGATCTGGACTAACCGGTAGTCCTTGGGGAGTCGGTGACTGTGGACCCGTAATGTCTTGTGTGTAGCTGTCTGTGCGGTAATAAATGAAAAGGTCACAAGACCTGCACCCATCAACAGGATCACGGCTGCAGCTGCCTGGTCATTAAGCGGATTAATCAGTCGGACAAGGTCATAGAGCAGGCAGAGTACACAAAATATAAACCCGACTCCCATCCAGTTAAAAAGCACCCGCTCAAGTACACGGCTTCCACGCCGGAAAGACAGCCATAGGATCGCAATCATCAGCATCCACAGACCCACCGTCGAAGGGAGTTTGAGAAGGTCCGGACTGCCAAACCACTGTGTTAATCGCTGAATTGGATAGATGTACACGAGGTACGCTGACAATATGACGAAAAGCCAGAAAAACGCCGCACGCTGCAGTGTCCTCCGGGTCATAAGTTGAATTGTGCGCTGGCCTCGAGCGCTTTTAACTGATCGGGTTGATCTGTTGTGCGGGAAGTCGTGGGTAGACTGTATCGTCGAGACGGTCGCCGTGAAAAAGACCCGCGGCGTGCATTTTCTGTGTGTGGTCCGGGTCCATACCGTAGGAACGGAAGCAGACCCGGACATCGTCGCCCATCCATTGGGTGTTGAACACTTTAAGATCCCGTTCGGGTGGCAGTGCGCCGGAACCGCCATGTATGATGCGGCCGTTGAATGCGACACAGTCGCCGGGACTCATCTCCCAGCTGGTTACGCCGAATCCGTTCCGGTCGGCATCAATATCAGGGAATGGTTCCCACTCGTCAGTAAAATGAACGGTGTCTACGTCCGGCTGCTGGTCCGGATTTAAGTCTCCAAAATTTCGCTGACGGTAATGGTTTGGCCACAAGTGGGAACCAGGAACAAACGCCAGAGCACTTTTTTTAGAAACCGGAACCAGCGGCATCCAGATGCTGACCGTATCAAGTCCTTTAGCCGTCCAGTACGGTTCATCCTGGTGCCAGGGTGTCGCAAATGTAACACCTGGTGTGCGGACAAATACCGCGTCAAAGAAAAAGTTGACGCAGTCGGTATTCAGAAGTGCAGTTGCAATAGATACACACGGGCTCTCGTAAACAAACTGCTGGTACTGGGGAATACGCTGCCAGTTATCGGAGTCGTAGAAAACAGTTCGGTTGTTGTCAGTACGATCCCAGATTCGTGAGCGCTCACCTGGGTCTGCAAGATTGCGTTCAAGACCGGCTGTCAATAATGTGATCCAGTCGTCATCAAACAGGCCGCGCAGACACACCACACCATCCCGGGCGAACTGTTGTTTCTGATCAGTTGTGATCTGAATCGGCAGGTGTCTGTTCATAGGGGAAAACGCTTGTGCCTGTGTCCGGGCAATGGGTGGAATACAGCGATGTGGGTGTAATTTACGGGACTGTGGGTGAATCCAGCAAGGCCAGACAATATTTTAGTTGATGACTTCGCCTCGAGCTGGGTGAACTTTTGGGGCGTTTGTTCAGTCAGTGGCCAGGTGCTACCGCCGACAATGGGAACATTAAGGTTAGAAACGTGCTTTCGGGGAATGAGTGGTGCCTGTGTGATAAAAGTTTCCTCTATGCTGAGAGGTTGATTATTCGTAAGAAAATTCCAGGGTCTGATTGTAAAGCCCGACTCATTTGACTTGTTCAGTGGGGAGCGGCGACTCGATCCGCTGTATCGTCTTGGGTCTCCAGCGATTCAGAGTGCGGTAGGTCGTCTACACTCGAACCTCGGGAAAGCATATCCTCAATCACACCGACTTCCATGCTGATCTGCAGGGTGTCGTTGAATCGGTTAAAAAAACCGCATAGCGCAGTGCGCAGAGTCAGTTCGACGATTTGCTCTTCACTGAAATGTTGTTTTAGTCGATCGAAGATGTCGTCACGTAGAGAGTTTGATCTGAGCGTAACCTCCACAGCAAAATCGCGAACCAGTCGGTCGATGTCGTCCAGCCCTTCACAGTCTGGGTCCAGGATGTTGGCAACTGTTTCCGGTGCTAGTCCTTGATCGATCAGTCGTGGGGTGTGGTGGGCAACACAGTAGGTGCACTCATTGAGCTTGGACACTGCCACTAGAGCGATTTCCAAGTGGCGTTTTGGCAACAGGTTTTCATCGGCCAGGTCCAACAATAAACCCATGATGTGTTTCAAAGCAGTCGGCCGGTGAGCAAATACCTTAACTTGATTTAGGAAAGGTCCGTATTCATTTGAAAACCGTTCGTAGACGGGACGAACGTTTGCAGGTACTTCATTGATGTCAATGTCTCGAACGCGTGCCATGAGAATCTTCCTTTTGTGTGGTCGTCAGGTCATTTCATACTGGGATTGGTGAAGTTTTATATATATCATTCTACGTTAACGATCGGTCCATAGGTGCAGTCAGATCTATAGACCACCTTGTCGTTGTTTAATTTACCGATGGAGGGAAATCATGGGTGCCGAGCAGTTTCGCGTCGGGAGTTCCATACTGGAGCGCTGGCAAGATGCTGTCGACCAGTGTGCAGAACAAATCGGTGGTCAGCGATGCTCAGAGAACCTCGGGTTTATCTACACCACCGATAACCATGTCGATGCACTGGCAGAAATTGTGCAGCGTCTTAAGGATAAGACCGGAATTTTGCACTGGGTCGGAACGACGGGCATCGGGATACTCCACACTGGGCGAGAGGAATACGAGCGGCCGTCAATTACCGTAATGGCTTGCTATTTCCCCGAATCTTCATTTCGGGTATTTCCTTCCGTTCAGGACGACCTAGAAGAATTTGATCTCCAGCATCGGGACTGGTTTGGCTGCAATGTCCAGAACTTTGCGGTGGTCCACGCGGCACCGGAGACCCCAGACCTCCAGCAGTTAATCCCCGATCTTTCCGAGAAGTTAAACGGCGGATACTTGGTTGGTGGGCTGACGTCTTCACACAGCCGCAACCTTCAGGTTGCCGATACCATCGCATCCGGTGGTCTCTCAGGTGTGCTCTTCTCGGAAAAGGTGTCGGTGTGTACTGGTCTGACTCAGGGTTGTTCTCCGATAGGGCCGAAGCGGACGATTACCGAAGTCAAGGGTAATGTTGTAGTACGTATCGATGAACGTCCCGCACTAGAGGTTTTCAAAGAGGACATCGGGGAGACGTTGGCGTCCGACTTGGCCAGAACGGCGGGGGATATTTTCGCGGCGTTGCCCGTCGTTGGGTCTGATATCGGTGACTACCTGGTGCGCAACATCGTCGGTATTGATGAAGAATTAGGGCTCATTGCAATCGGTGATTTGCCGCAAAAAGGTTCTCAGATCATGTTCTGTCGGCGAGATGGTTCGACAGCACGTGATGATCTGGCCCGAATGCTCAAGCAGATCAAGGATCGGACAAACAAAGCCAAGCCTAGGGGAGCCGTCTACTTCTCCTGTTTGGGGCGAGGTCGCTACACGTTCGGTACGAACTCAGAAGAAGTTGGTCTCATAACGAAGGAATTCGGAGATCTGCCACTGGTTGGGTTCTTTGCCAATGGCGAGATCTCGCACCATCGCCTCTACGGATACACAGGTGTTCTGACGTTGTTTCTATAGCGTAGGCACCGGGATTTTGGTAGCAAGGCCTAGGCTTATAAAAAGGTTTTTAGCCTTTAGGCTGTACTGACTCAGGGCGGATCCGGTAAGTCACCCGGACCTCACCTTCGGTATGGTCAAAGGGCTCACCCCGGTATTTGTCAGAGAGGTGATCGATCATGTCGTAGGCGCCTTCTTCAGTGATTTCGACGACTTTTCCTCGGATCTGGATATAGCGATAGGGATTGTCGGGATCAGATATTGCCAAGGCCACCTGCGGGGCACGTCGCATGGCGCGGTCCTTAACCCGGCCAAGCGCACTGTTGATGATGACATGGGTGCCATCGTAGTCGAACCATAGCGGTGTGCACTGGGGTGTGCCATCAGCCAAGGTCAGAGCGAGGTGGGCAAAGGATTTTTTGTCCCAGGACATCAGGTCGGCAGCACTTTCTGGAATCATCTTAAGGGTACTCCTGTCGGAAAATATGAGTGGATAGGTTGTGTGAATGCTAAAAATGAACCCACTGGATTTTTTTGTCCAGTCATCTTACTACAGCACGAAAGCGGCAGACCGATGTACGGGGTACCTGCTCAGCGCTACGCAGCGGGGTTCCTCGGGTCATCGGTTGTGCCGCTATAAAGGGGTGGCAGAAGCCCGGACTGAAACCAATTGATAAAAGAGATGCCGCTGAAAATCGGTATACCCAGTTCACGGCGAAGCTCTGACGCGTAGGGGCCCATGTTGGTGCATTCCAGGACGACTGCACCGACGTCCGGATGGTCGCCGACAAGTTGTCTACCCGCATCGAGCAGGTCGAGTCGGCAGGTGTTCACATCCATCGTTGGTCGATTCTCCATAATAAAATGAAAGAACTCCCGGCCAGTTTCTGTACCAGTCCATCAGCCCGTTCTCGAACCACGCGGTGTGGTGATGCACCACGGACGACACGATACATCACTGGAAAAGACCAGGTAGCGGCATTGCCGAAGTCTCCGGGAATGCGTGGGAAAACAGTGTCCAGCATAAGAATACCGACGCTCGCACCGTAGACAGTTTTTCCGCCCTGTGCGAACGGGTGTTGGGTATTTGTGCTATCGGACATTCTAAAGACTCCCTGTTAAGCATAGCCTACAGCGTTTACCGGGTCACTGGTGCAGTTATCCAGTGATCTTGGGGTGTCGATTGTGTTGTCTTGATTTGGCGCTACTGCTATGCTAGTCGCCACCATCCGTTGGGGTGCCATAAGGCTGAGAAGCGAATGCTGACCCATCGAACCTGAACCGGATAATGCCGGCGAAGGAAACGGACACCCGCCTGCAGTTTCAAGCGCGGTCTCAGATTTCCGGCGCCGGAAGGAGAAGTCTGAAATGCGCACACTATTAAAGAGAATCCTTTTATTTGTTCTGTTGTTGATTACACCATCGCTGGTCGCTGCCGATCGGCTTTCCGTCATACTCGACTGGTTTGTGAACCCAGATCACGGACCAATCATTATCGCGCAGGAGAACGGGTATTTTGCTGAACAGGGGCTAGAAGTAGAGATCATTGCCCCAGCTGATGCTGCTGACCCACCGAAACTGGTGGCGGCTGGTAAAGTGGACCTGGCGATATCCTACCAACCCCAGTTGCATCTTCAAGTACATGCAGGGTTGCCATTGGTACGGGTGGGTACGCTGATTGCAACGCCGCTAAATTGTCTGCTGGTGCTGGATGAGGGCCCTATCAATACCATTGCTGACCTCAAGGGACGGAAAATCGGTTATTCGGTGGCTGGTGTGGAAGAGGCTCTGTTGACTGCAATTTTGGGGCGTTATGACTTATCCCTGACTGATGTCGAACTGGTCAACGTTAACTGGTCGCTCTCGCCGTCGCTGATGTCCGGCCAGGTGGATGCCGTAATCGGGGCCTACCGTAATTTCGAACTTAATCAGATGGAGATCGAAGGTGTAGGGGGACGATGTTTCTATCTCGAAGAGGAGGGTCTTCCGCCGTACGATGAACTGATCTATGTCGCAAACCGAAACGAGCATAATAGAAATTCAATCGTGCGGTTTCTCAATGCTACAGAAAAAGCCACGCAGTACATTGTGAATCACCCACAAAAAAGTTGGGAGATTTTCTCTTCTACAGCCAAAGAACTTCAGGATGAACTGAACCGTAAGGCATGGACAGACACGTTGCCTCGTTTTGCACTACGTCCCGCTGCTTTGGATGCCGGACGTTACCAGAATATGGAAACCTTTCTGAATTCGGCAGGTCTGATCAGTGAAATCAAACCGGTAGAGTCTTTGGCCATTGATGTCACCCGAGAGTAGGATACTGACCGTCATCGATTGGGGGCTTATTGCGGGATGAAGGAACGAGATTTGGTACCCCAGTTACGGATTCGTGGTGGATTCAGGCATGGGGATGTCATTCTTTTTGAGGGTCTAGACCTTGTGCTCGAAGCCGGCCAGTGGACCTGCCTGCTAGGTCCTTCCGGAGTCGGCAAGTCAACATTACTGCGGTTAGTGGCTGGACTGAACACCGGTGGTGAATTCGATGGCAGCATCGAAAGTACCAATAGTCGCCCGTTGCGAGAGCAGGTTGCCTACATGGCACAGTCTGATCTTCTTTTGCCGTGGTTGAACGTTCGCGCAAATGTCATGTTGGGGTCAACACTGCGAGGAGAAGTCCGGATGCTCGAGCGTGCTGATCAACTCATCGATGAGGTTGGGTTGGGTATGCATGCCCAGAAGCGACCCCATGAGCTTTCGGGAGGAATGCGGCAACGCGCTGCCTTAGCGCGGACGCTTATGGAAGACAAGCCGTTGTTATTACTGGATGAGCCATTTTCGGCTCTGGATGCACGGACCCGCAGTGAGATGCAGGAACTCGCTTTCGAGGTGTTGATGGATCGGACGGTGATGCTCGTAACCCATGATCCTAGTGAGGCGGCGCGGATCGCCCATCGCGTGTATCTGTTGACTGAAACAGGCTTACATCAACCGGGCTTCACAGGCCGACCACCGATTCGTGCAGTTGACGATCCGGAAGCGCTCGATATTCAGTCCCGCTTGTTTAGTGCGCTTCGGTCATGATGAAAAAACTACGCGATTTCCTGTTCGTTGCAGCTGTTGCTCTGAGTGTATGGGAATTGTTGGTGCGTATGACGGGCGTGCCGCCTTATATTCTGCCGGGCCCGTTGCAGGTCGCCAGTGCTACGATCGAGTATGCGGAGATGCTCGGTGAGCATACGTTGGTTACCCTATCAGAAGTTCTTATTGGACTGTTTCTTGGAACTGTTCTGGGTGCGGGCACTTCGCTGTTTTTGGTGGTATCGGGTTATGCCCGACGTCTGTTGTTGCCATTGATGGTCTTTAGCCAAACCGTGCCGATATTTGCCCTGGCACCGTTGCTCACACTTTGGCTGGGTTACGGAATGGGCTCGAAGATCGCGATGACACTACTGATCATTTACTTTCCGGTTGCGTCGACGTTCTACGATGGGCTGCGTAATACCCCGAAGGGATATCTTGATCTCGCGTTAACCATGAATGCGTCCGAAAGTCGGACATTGTTCAGAATCCAAGTACCCGCGGCGTTGCCTTCACTGGCTTCGGGACTCAGGCTGGCAGCCGTGTACGCCCCGATCGGGGCTGTAATTGGCGAGTGGGTCGGTGCGTCCCGCGGATTGGGCTACTTGATGCTACTTGCCAATGGCCGCGTGAAAATTGATCTGATGTTTGCAGCATTGTTTGCCTTGGCGGCTCTGACGATCACTTTACACACGCTGGTCAATCATGCCGGCCGTCGGCTCACTCGATGGTCGGTCGGTGACTAAATCGCGTTGAGAGTAAACAGACGATCACAACAACGTTACACTAGTTAGTCTGTTTATTGCGTGAGAGCTTCATCCTGTTCAACTCACAACAGATGGTTTAGTCAGAATAATTGATGAATCAAAACCTTCAGACAATCTTGGTGCAGAAGATTCTGCAGCACATCGATGCTGGAACTACCCAACTTGCCGATGAAATATATGCTAATCCCGTGAGTAACTATACATCCACCGAACGATTATCGATGGAGTTCGAAGTGCTTTTTCGGCAGCGACCGTTGTTGGTCGGGTTATCATGCCAGCTGCCCGAACCGGGAGACTTTCTCACTTGTGACCATAGCGGTATCCCCCAGTTGATTGTCCGTGGGGAGGATAGGAAGGTTAGAGCATTTGTGAATGTTTGCAGGCATCGGGGTGCCCGGGTCGCGGAGGGTCACGGCAATACCAGAAAACGATTCCGCTGCCCGTATCACGGTTGGAACTACGATACCAGCGGCAAGCTTGTGGGTATTCCCGACAAGCAAAGTTTCCCCGGTATAGACAGGACTGCTTGCAGTCTGATTCCTTTGCCCGCAACAGAATCAGACGGCATGATATGGGCATCTGCGACACCGGTTCTAACCAGTGAAGCATCGATCAATATCGATATAGATAGTCAATTGGAAGGACTAGGAGCTGAATTACGTAGCTACGACGTAGCGAGCTACCATCAGTATGCGTCGCGCGCGCTTCATCTCAAGATGAATTGGAAACTTGTTATCGATACTTTTCTTGAACCCTATCACTTTGGCGTGCTGCACAAGAATTCCATCTCGCCGATATTCTTTAATAACCTGTGTTTGTTTCATTCCTTCGGGCCTCATTTGCGGGTTACTTATCCGCGGCGAAGCATCGAATCGTTGCGTGATCGGCCTGAGGCCCAATGGGACCTTGTAACCCATACTGCGCTGGTTTATGTGCTTTTTCCAAACACTGTTTTTGTGGTTCAGGACGACCACCTAGAAATTTGGCGGGTCTATCCTATGAAAAATGCGGTTGATCGGTCCGCGATTGTTTTGGATTTTTTGGTGCCGGAGCCTGTTGTCAGTGAGAGTGCTCGAGCACATTGGGAACGTAATCTTGAACTGGTGGTCCGTACGGTGTCAGATGAGGATTTCCCTACTGGAGAGGGTATACAGTTTGGATTCGACTCAGGCGCTCAGTCCCACTTGACTTACGGACGAAATGAACCAGCGTTGGCCTATTTTGAACAGACCGTAAGCAAGATGGTCAAATGATCGCAGAGACAATGAACGCTGTCGTCCTGACGGGGCATGGTGGGCTGGATAAGCTGCACATTCGTTCCGACTACCCAACTCCCAAGCCTGGTACAGACGAAGTTCTGATCGAAGTGCGTGCTTGTGGTCTGAACAATACAGATATCTGGGTGCGGGAGGGTGCATATGGCACAGACAAAAATCCAGATGAAGTCGCAAGCTGGCGTAGAGGGCAACCGAACTCCCTTAAATTTCCTCGAATTCAAGGCGCCGATATTGCAGGCTACATCGTTGAGGTCGGTTCAGGGGTTCCACATAGTCGAGTGGGTGAACGCGTTATGGTGGATTTCAGCCTTTATAACACCGAAACCAGGTCTATGGCCTACATTGATTACATCGGTCATGGTCGAGATGGTGGTTACGCGGATTACTGTGTTGTACCTGCAGAAAACTCCTACATTGTTGATAATGATCTGACTGACGAGGAACTGGCAACGTTTTGTTGTGCTTATCTCACAGCAGAACATATGCTCGATCGAGCTCGCGTTAAGGAAGGCGAAACGGTTGTGGTTACTGGGGCGTCGGGTGGAGTCGGTTCTGGATTAATTCAGTTGTGCCGTGCACGTGGAGCGATTCCCGTGGCTATTAGCAGCAGCGGATATGAAGAACGTCTAGAAGTCATTGGAGCAGAGGCGGTCTTAATCCGTGATAGCAATCCTCTATTGTTTCAATTGGAATCTGCGATGCCCGGGAGGGCTGTCGATGTAGTCGCTGATCTGGTTGGTGGCGATCTGTTTCGTGACCTGATTAACCTGCTGAAACCAGAAGGGCGCTATATTTCAGCAGGCGCAATCGCTGGAGCGGTTGTACCTCTCGATTTGCGCACTGTATACCTTAAGCATCTGGAACTTCACGGTTCTTCTCAGGGAAGCCGATCAGCGTTCAGAAATCTTCTTGGTTATATAAGAACTGGGAAAGTGCGGCCCTTACTCGATAGGGTGTATGCCTTGAGTCAGATTCACCAAGCACAACGGGATTTCAAAGCAAAACGATTTTTCGGCAAACTGGTGGTCGTTCCGGATCGATTTTTTGATTTGACTAAACCACAGTCAATTTCTTGAGCCTTACTATGGTTGAATTTTTGAGATTCCGAATGTCTGTCTGATATCCTTTAACGATTGGGTTAGGCAAGCCTCAGCTTGATGCCAGGGTATTTCCGTACTCGGTATTGAGATACTGAAATCGACTAGTTGTCTTCGTCGCTGTCCAGATTGTTATTTTCCCTTGAATACAGCGTCTCGTTTTTCGCGAAACGAAAGATTGCCTTCAGCTAGGTCTTCGCTGTCTGCAAGATTTCTGAATGACAGTGATTCGATACGAAGGGCCTCATCTATAGTCAAACCATGGGTGCGGTACATCACCTCCTTGGCAAGTTGTTGTGCGATGGGCGCGCGCGATGCAAGTTTTTCAGCATAGGTCAGGGTTTCTGCCAGTAGTTCTCTTTGTTCGATAATCCGATTGACAAGTCCTGTGCGGGCGGCGAACTTAGCATCGAACCTGTCGCCGGAGAGAATCATCTCCATGGCATGACCTAGTCCTATTATTTCACGCAGGCGAACCAACGCGCCATCGCAAGCATGGAATCCCCAGCGGACATCTTGGAGTCCAAATTCAGAATTGGGTGAACAAAAGCGTAGATCACAGGCTAGGGCGATTTCCAGTCCGCCTGAGATCGCATAGCCGTTGATGGCTGCTACGATTGGTTTAAAAACATGTACGTTTCGGGTGATACCCCCAAGCCCCGGGCCATTGGTATACACGCGGTTGAATTCCGGTGCCGGTGTTGTTGCAAACGGCATGGTGTAAGTCTTGAGGTCAGCACCGGCACAAAATGCGGTATCACCCCTACCAGTCAGTACCGCAACCCGCGCATCCGAGTCGTCATTGAATTCGTGCCAGATTTCAACCATTAACTCGTGGGCTGCGAAGTCCAGTGAATTCATCTTGTCAGCGCGATTGATCGTGATCAGGCGTACGTGCCCGTGGTGCTCATACAGAATATCGCTGGTCATTGTAGTAATCCGGTGTCAATTGATTCATGGTCACTTCTGTCAGTGCGGTGACTGACTTCAGCAGAAAGTAAACATCATTATCCGACTGCACAAAGAGTGTATCAGGCCAGCAAACGGGTCCACATCGTCATATATGCTGTAAAACTAAATCAGTGGCAGGCCTTACCGAACGCCTTGAGCCTCCAGTAGTTGTATGGGACCGCGGCTATAAAACCTGCTGCGAACATGATCGGCAATATCCACCAGGTTAGTATTGCGCCACCTGTGATTGCAACATCGACCAGATTCATGGCGATCTCCATGGACAACATTGAAATGAGGGACATTCCAATAGCTGTTTTAAATGCAGCAGTGATGATCATCTGTCGGGACAGGATGATGGTTTCGAGTGCGATTGAAGTCAGTATGCCATTGACAATCGCCATCAACATGATGGCCAGCGTAGACCAGCTGATGCCAGTCAACTGAAAGAAAAGAATGGTGCCCCAGTCGCCGATCGAACAACCGGTAAGACACCAGAGTGTATTTTTGGAGGCACTCTGCCAGGTGTGTTGGCAGAACCAGGTAAAAGAAGCAGACTGAGCTGTTATTGCCATGCGCTGAGTATATGACGAATGGGTGTAACCAGGGTTACGGGGTCAGTGTGAATCCAAGGTAATCCTGCGCGGCGACCTCGTCGCATTTTTCGACGTAAAGCGGAAACCCACCGACATAGGGCATGAACACCCGCGGTTTACCTTCAATGTTGCCACCCACGTACCAGGAGCTGCAGGAATTTCGCATGTGGTCGTCAGCCATGGCGTCATTGTGGGCAACCCAGTCATCCTCGGCTGACTGGGTTGCCTCAATGGCTGCAATATTGTGGGTTCTAAGGTATTCCAGACATGCGACGACCCAGTCCACGTGCTGCTCGATCGACTGCATCATGTTGGTGAGTACCGATGGACTGCCGGGGCCTGTAATCATAAAAAAGTTAGGAAATCCGGAGATTCCCAGCCCAAGATACCCCTTGGGTCCCTCTGCCCATTTTTCTTTAAGCGTGAGACCGTCACGCCCCCGGATGTCGATTTTGAGCAGGGTACCGGTCATGGCATCAAATCCAGTCGCCATGATCAAGGAGTCGAGGTTGAATTCCTGGTCCAGTGCATAGATGCCTTGTTGTGTAATTCTCTGAATGGGGGACTGACCCACATCCACCAGCGTGACATTGGATCGGTTGTAGGTTTCGTAGTAGTTGGTATCAACAGCGAGTCGCTTACAGCCGATGGTGTAGGTGGGCACCAGAGTTTCGGCAACCACCGGGTCTTTGA
Source organism: Gammaproteobacteria bacterium REDSEA-S15_B12 (assembly GCA_001629395.1). Lineage (GTDB taxonomy): Bacteria > Pseudomonadota > Gammaproteobacteria > Arenicellales > UBA868 > REDSEA-S09-B13. The sequence continues at coordinate 17,733 of LUSG01000108.1, forward strand.
CAATCTGCCGGATTTTCTGGCGTACGAACTCGGCTGCCGTCTCATTGGCCTCAAGGCTTTTAGCGAGGTCGGTGTAGGCACCCAGAAACACCACACCACCGCGCTGCCAGAATTCTTCGTACTCGACCTGCCGTTCGAATGCATCGACTTCCAGGGCTGAATTGCGGTTAGGGATAAATGCGAGTGCATTAAACATCTTGCGGGCTCGCTTGCGAAGACCGGCGTAATCGGCCTTTATCTCCTCGATGGTAAGGTCTGCGTCATAGCCGTAGGCTTTTCTTCCCGACTCGCTTGACGCTGGATCGCTCTCGAGCATTCGATTCCACGCCGGAACCGTGTAATGGGGGGTGCGCTGAAAAACATAGAGATGTTCGGCTTGCTCAGCAATGAGAGGAATTGCCTGTATTGCCGAAGAACCCGTTCCAATCACGCCCACCTTCTGCCCGGTAAAGTCCACTGCTTTGTGAGGCCACTCTCCGGTGTGGTAGACCGGGCCAGCAAAAGATTCCTGCCCCTCAAACTTCGGTGTGTTCGTCGTTGATAAACAACCGGTGGCCATGATACAGAAGCCTACCGATATTGCTCGACCGTCACTGGTTTCAGCGAGCCACCGATGCTTGGATTCGTCGAATACGGCCGATGTTATGGTGGTATTGAGTTCAATGTCCCGTCGTAGATCAAAACGCTCTGCAACATGATGTGCGTAGCGGAGTATTTCGGGTTGTGTCGCATATTTTTCGGTCCATACCCACTCCTGCTCGAGTTCCGGACAGAAACTGTAGGCGTACTGCATGCTTTCAACATCACATCGTGCACCGGGGTAGCGGTTCCAATACCAAGTTCCCCCGACGTCAGATGCCCGGTCGACAACCCGTACCCTGAAACCTGATCCACGCAGTCGGTGCAGCAAGTAGAGCCCAGAAAACCCCGCACCAACGATCAGTACGTCGTAGTCACTTGGGTCACGCTTGTTATTCGTATGTTGTGTGGATGACATATTGTCGGGGTAGTCAGATGCGGTACTTAAAACAAAAGTATAAAGCCTCTGTTAGTGTGATGTTTTGACGATATTCTGATCCGGATCACGAATGACTGCGTTTGGTGGCTAACTGGAGTGGGCGTAGACTATCTCCATCTAAAATGCACCCAAAACATGTTGGCTGTTGTGACAGCAGACTCGGAGATCACGGCGTGAATGACATGGGTGACTCGTGTTACCAGTTGATTAAGGTCAGACCACTCAGCAGTGCTGTTGGCGCTGAGATTTCAGGCGTAGACCTTGCAGATTGTGATGACGCTACCTTCAGCGAGATTCACCGGGCGTTTCTTGATCATCATGTAGTCTTCTTCCGTGACCAGGCGTTAAGCCTGGAAAGCCATAAGTCCTTCGGTCGCAGGTTTGGTACGCTCAATGTACATCCTCAGTATGTGCCGCTGGAAGGACATCCAGAAATACTGCCCATCGTCAAGGAAGCAGATGCCGAACACAATATCGGCGGGGTCTGGCATTCGGATATTACATTTCTGGAACGGCCCGCTTTAGGTTCAATTCTCTATGCAATTGATGTTCCGGCCGTTGGTGGGGACACGTTGTTTGCCAACCAGGAGCTTGCGTTTGAAGGGTTGTCGTCCGGGTTTCAGCAACTGTTGAACGGGCTTCGTGCTGTGCATTCTGATCACACTTTGTCAGATCGGGTTGAGGCTGAAAAACGTAATATGACCCGCTCGACCAAGTTGTCTGAGGAAGCCATGTGTAAACCTGCTGTCGAAAACCCGCATCCCGTAGTCCGTACCCACCCCGAGACGGGCCGCAAGAGTCTTTTTGTTAACCGCGCATTTACGGTTCGCTTTGAAAACATGACTGTGGCAGAGAGTGACCCATTGCTTGAGTTTCTTTATGAACAAGCCACAAGGCCCGAATTCACCTGCCGGTTTCACTGGGAAAAGGGTTCGGTGGCGATCTGGGACAACCGTTGCGTACAGCATTACGCATTGAACGATTATCATGGCCAGCGCCGGTACATGCACCGGGTGACAGTTAATGGGGACCGACCGATATAAACCATTAGATTTTTATTCAAGAATAGCCGCCGATCGCTCGTCTGACTAGCAGTTTAGACCTAACCTCTGGCGATTGTTTCCCGCCTCCGTAGGTTAGGGTATCCTTCGTACCTAGCATCGAAGGCCTCAATGAAGTGCATCCATGCCGTTACCACTGGAAGGAATCCGAATTCTCGACCTGACGCGTGCTCTGGCAGGTCCTTTCTGTACGATGATTCTTGGTGATTTGGGAGCACAAATAATTAAAGCGGAGCCCACGCGGGGTGGAGATATGTCCCGCAGTTGGGGGCCGTATCACGACGGCATTGGTGTTTTTTACCTTAGCATCAACCGTAATAAGCAAAGCTTAGCAGTTAATTTTCGTGAACCACGAGGTCTGGAGTTGCTACAAAAACTTGCTCTGGACGTCGACGTAGTAGTCGAAAATTTCAAACCTGGAACAACAAAATCCATAGGCCTTGATTACGATACGCTCGTTAAGGAGGCGCCTGAACTTATCTATACAAGTATCACAGGTTTCGGTACCGATGGACCCTACGGTCAGTGGCCGGGTTATGATCAGATTGCTCAAGGCATGTCCGGTATGATGAGCATCACTGGACAGGCAGATGGTCTGCCAACTCGTCTTGGAGTACCACTTGCTGACCTCGTTTCAGGAATCTGGAGTGCATTGGGAACGATAACTGCAATTCATCAGAGAGCGAGCACAGGGCAAGGGCAAAAAGTAGAAACTTCACTCCTCGCTGGTGTTGTCGGGATGCTGTGTGTCCAAGGGCAGCGTTACCTCAGCCTGGGCGAAGTTCCGCAACGAATCGGTAACGAACACCCCGTGATCTATCCATATGGCGCCTTTGAGGCAGCTGATGGCATGATTAACATAGCAGCAGCGACCCAGTCTCAATGGCAGAACCTTTGCCGTTTGCTCGATCTTGAGGATCTAATCCAGCAGAGCGAGTTCGTCGACAATGAGGCACGCTCCGGTAATCGAGAACAATTGCGTAAGATCTTTAATTCGCGGCTAAGTTCGCGTAATGCGATTGACTGGACCACTATGCTGATGGAGAACGGTGTTCCGGCCGGTCCTGTTTTTGATTTACAACAATTATTCGAAGATCCACAGGTACAAGCTACAGGATTGGTTGAGTTGGTTGACCATCCACAGTTGGGTGAAATTAAACAGTTGTCTAATCCTCTGAGATTAGAGTCGATGGGGTCGAAAACAGTGCGCTTGGCACCCCCACTATTAGGTCAGCATACCGATGGGATTTTGAAAGAATTGGGATTCACGTCGAAGACGTTGGGTGAACTACAAGAAGGCGGAATAATCTTCCAGGATACCGAGAACATATGAACCTACGTTTAGCCTACGTAGCTCTGTCTACATCTGATGCTGATAGTCTTTCGGCGTTTTTAAGCGATGACCTTGGATTAACCAGTAGTTCTTTTCCACACCCGGATGGTTCGCTTCGACTGTTTGCTATTGGTGAGTGTTGCCTGTGCGTCGTAGAACAAGGGCACGGGTTTCTAGGTTCACCAGATAGAACAGGCCTGGATCATTTGGCTCTAAATGTATCTGAGTCTGATCTTCTCTCAGTAGCAACATCTTTGGCTCTCCCAGCGACGCCAATTCAGACTGTAGGGGGCGACTGGAAGGAGGTGCGGGTTGATCGGTCTGCTACCTGTGGGACAGCCGTTCGGTTTTGTTGCAATCTGGATTTACAGCCAACGACTTCCAGCTGGGTCGAGCGCATTGACCACATTGGTATAGCCAGCGCAGACACCGCTAATGAGGAAGCGTTCTTTCACAATCACTTGGGCTGTCGAATTGAGAGCCGTCAGACCGACTACGAAACTCTGGTCGCTGTTGAAAGTTTTGTTTCAGATCGGTACGGGATAGTCCAACAGCAGAGGTCGCCGCAGCAGGTGGGCGGACTTCGCGTGCTCTTTCTGAATGTTGGGGATTGCGAACTTGAGGTACTGTCGGAACTTGATAGCAACCCACCTCGGTTGATTGACCGTCACGACCCAGGCAATACACGGCAAGACCGGAGCGCAATTGGCCGTTTCGTTGAACGACGAGGTTCTGGATTACATCACGTGGCGTTGAAAGTACCCGACATCAATGGTTTGTTAAAACACCTTAGCAGACGTAAATATCGGTTAATCGATCCAGTTGGCCGACCAGGTTCCCGTCGAGCCCTGATCGGGTTTGTTCATCCTGCGGAGTTGGGTGGTGTGCTGATTCATTTCGTTGAGCGGGACGACGTCTGATTGGTTAGTCTGTATCGCTATTAGATTCAGACCCGGTTAGCAAACCTAATGTTCGGTAGTAGCCGAAACACCATCAATTATGAAAGAACTAGCCTATAAGAGTGCTTTCGAGCTCATCAGAGGATACAAGACGGGACGTTTCTCGCCGCTTGAGGTGCTCGATGCTGTTCTGGATCGGATAGATGAGTGCGAGGGCCGTCTTAATGCGTGGCGGCTGGTTGACAGAAGACGCGCGCGTCGTCGTGCCCAGGCATCCGCGGCACGCTGGGCTAAAGGTGCTCCATGCGGACTCCTTGACGGTGTGCCGGCCGCTATCAAGGATGTCACCGAAACAAAAGACTGGCCAACCCTGAACGGCTCACTCGCGATTAACACCAGTGGACCCTGGTCTGTCGATGCGATCGTGGTTGAACGGCTCAAGGCCCACGGTGCGGTCATACTGGGCAAGACCGAGACCCCGGAATACGCATGGCGCGGAATCACTGAAAGTGAGCTGCATGGCGTTACGCACAATCCCTGGAATCTTGACTGGACTCCCGGTGGTTCGAGCGGTGGGGCAGGTGCGGCTGTATCAAGTGGGATGGTTG
>LUSG01000109.1 GCA_001629395.1 Gammaproteobacteria bacterium REDSEA-S15_B12
CTCTTCCGGAACAGTGATCGATTGAATGCCCTCTCCTGCAGCATGCCAGGACAAGAGCACACGTTCTTCCTCGTCACCCACCGCAGGTAATACAGCGGCACCCTGCAGGAGGTCTCCGCTTGCCCTCTGAATGTTCTCAAGAATTTCGAACTGACCAGTGCCAAGATTCCTGGCCCAAACAAGTCGCTCTCCGTGATTACCTTCTTTATCCCTGGAACCAGCAACCCAGTTCGCCAACTTTTCCCAAAAGGGTGTCTGATAGCCATAGGCACGCCATCCTGTGGCAAGAACATCAGGTCTGCCATCTCGATCAAAATCATGAATCAAAGCAGCGTCGGTCGCGCCAGCCCCTAACTCTGAGCGCTGCCACTGGTCACCCAATGCACCCGGGTTTCGATACCAGAACCCACCGCTCACCAGATCTTTCTTACCATCCCCATCAAGATCCTCCGCAAAAACGGCAGTAGCCTGCCCGGGCCTCTCTTCATCAATAACATGTCGCACCCAACCCTGGCGGGAATCCAGTTGATTCCGCCAAATCCAAACCGGGTAATCACCTTGGAAATTCTCGATCTGCCAGTTCGTCCCTATCAGATCAATATCGAAATCATTGTCAATATCCACAGCTCTGAGACTATGCCCACCCCCAAGGGACAGCGCCTGCCGAACCCAACCATTCGGTTCGTTCAGGTAAACAGAAACCGGGTTTTCACCCTCGCCCTGGTTCATTTCGGCAGTGAGTACATCCATATCGCCATCGAGATCCACGTCCCTCGCTGCTACAAAGTGATGAACGGTTTCAACGTCTTCGACAATCACGTGCTTCAACCAGTATTGGTCCGTTTCCCCACCTGGATTCTCGAGCCAGGCGATCTCATAGAAAGCGCCAGCCGGTTCCGATGGGGAAAGCAGAATATCCGGCCAACCGTCACCATTGAAGTCTCCGGTATCGATGTAGACATCATGCCAGTGCCAGCCGCCTTCGCCGGAACCGGTGTACTGAATTTTTGCCCACGAATTCCCGGATTCACCGGGATTTTGGAGCCACACATCACTTGCTACGATGTCGTTGAATCCGTCCTTATCCAAATCTGCCAGAGTAAGTCCCTCTCCGTGCGGAACAGACAGATCTTCATAACTCCATTGATCACCGAATTCCTGAGTGAAGATCCTTATGAAATTTCCGTTCTTGTAGCCAAACAGAGACTGATTGCGAACGATTACTTCGTTCGCACCATCACGGTCCAGGTCGGTAACTTCAACATCGTGATATTTCCCCTCACCAATCAGATGGCTACCCCAGTCACCGTTCTTCAACCATACGATGCCACTGTCGGAAACAAGGACAATATCGTTGGCACCGTCGCCATCAATGTCAGAAACTTCAAGATCTGTCCTGATCGCCAACGATTCGGTAATTGTGTGGCGCTTCCACGTCGGGTTTTCATACCAAACCAGTTCGCCCAAACGATTCGAAGAATCGGTTATGCCGAGTTTGCGCCCGACCCTTTCAAAAAAGGTGAGATGTCTTGGCCTGTGCCCCCCGATAACGAATCTGCGGGATGGGATGAGTCGCACCCGGTTAATGCGACGAAAACTGCCAGTGTCAGAATGCGTAAAGGCTGCATAATCCGTTGTCCGAGAAACGTCCGTGTGGGGGCAGGAAGCGTAGCCTCGCAGAGCCGGAAAACTTCGGGGTGCTTGCTACACTTCGTTACAATAATGTACTAATATTAACATTAAGTTGAAGTCATTGGTTCGGCGAGGGATAGCACCATGAATCAGCAGTACGACGAAACCAGTCCGGTGGCTATCGGCCTGCCTGTCTATAATGGCGAACGATATCTGGAAGACACCCTTCGTTCCGTTCTCAACCAGACTTTCGACAACTTTGACCTCTTCATCGCCGACAATGCCTCCACAGACCGCACCGAAGAAATCTGCCGAGATTACGCCGGGCGAGATTCGCGAATTCAGTATATTCGGAATTCCGTTAATCTGGGTGCGTCGAAAAACTATACAGTTTGTTTTGAGCCGGCCCGGTCCCGATATTTTCGGTGGCAGAACGCCGATGATCCTATTGAGCCATCCTTAATCGAGAGATGTTTTGAGGTTTTGGAAGCGGATCCCGAGGTAGTCCTTGCCTATGGAAAAACACACATTATCGATGAGAATGGGGGCTTCATGGAGGCCTACGATGACAACCTTGACCTTTCATCGGAATCAGCCTCCATTCGCTTCAAAGACTGCATCCAGCACTTGGGCCTCCAAAATGTTATTTACGGACTAATTCGGCGAGACGCACTTGCACACACGGCACTACTCGGCAACTTCTTGGCCGCAGATATCAATCTGGTTGTCGAACTGTCTCTATATGGAAAATTCAAGGAAGTGCCGGTGCACCTCTTCAATCGACGGATGCATCCAGAGGCAAGCAGTTGGAAACGCGATGATAGCGAGCGCCAGAAAGATTTCTGGGATCCCGCAAAGCGAAAGCTCGTGATGCAGACCTGGCGAAGCATTAAGGAGTACTACAAAGCGGTCTGGAGAGCGCCTATATCGCTTGAGGACAAGCGGGTGCTGTCTATGTTTCTTCTAAAACGGGCCTATTGGAACAAAGACCCGATGAAGAATGAACTGATGGAAGTCATCAAATACGGGCTCATCAAGCGCCCCTGAATCAGCAAGGAGAGATTATGAAGGTATTAGTTACAGGCCACAGAGGTTTTATCGGCACGGTTATGGTGCCGATGCTGCTGGAGGAAGGATTCGATGTCACCGGCCTGGATACCGATCTCTATCGCTACTGCACGTATGGCGACGAGCCCATGGACGTGCCCTCCATCTACAAAGATGTGCGGGACGTTACAGCCAAAGACCTTGAGGGCTTTGACGCTATTGTGCATCTGGCAGCACTTTCGAACGATCCTCTCGGAAATATCAATCCCGATCTGACGTATGACATCAACTACCACGCTTCTGTAAGAATCGCAGAGCTGGCGCGTTCTGTTGGTGTGCAACGTTTCCTGTTCGCGTCCTCATGCAGCATGTACGGAAAAGCGGGACAAGACGTTCTTGATGAAACTGCCCAGTTCAACCCGGTTACTCCCTACGCCAAGTCCAAGGTGCTGGTAGAAGAAGACGTTTCCAAGCTAGCCAGTGAGACTTTCAGCCCGGTGTTTCTTCGCAATGCAACCGCCTACGGGGTATCGCCGCGGATCCGGTTCGACCTTGTCATCAACAACCTCGTCGCCTGGGCCCACACAACCGGCAAGATTCTGCTGAAGAGCGATGGCACACCCTGGCGCCCTCTTGTTCATATTGAAGATATCACCCAGGCAGTGATCTGCGCCCTCAAGGCTGAACGCGATGTGATCCATAACCTGGCAGTAAACGTCGGTAGTAACGAAGAAAACTACCAGATGCGGGACCTTGCTCAATTCGTAAAAGAAACTGTGCCGAACTGCGAAGTTGAATACGCTGAAGATGCGGGCCCAGACCCGCGCTCATATCGGGTGAATTTTGACAAAATCCATCAAGTGTTTCCCGAATTTAAGACCAAATGGACCGCAAGAAAAGGCGTTGAACAATGCTACGAATCTTACCTTCGTTTCGGTTTGGCAAAGGATGATTATGAAGGTGTTCGCTACATGAGAATTGCTCATATTAAACACCTGATTGAAAGCGCCAAACTGGATACTTACCTGAAATGGCAGCTTTAATTGCAATCAAATGGGTAGCTGATGAAAGGATCTTCACACAATGACAAGCGAATATACCGGGACAAAAACCATTAAAACGAGCTCATCTTCAACGTGCCGGTTTTGCGCGGAGCCCCTAAATCAATCTTTTGTCGACTTGGGCATGTCTCCTCTTTGCCAGACCCATATCAAAACTGAAAACTTGAATGAGATGGAGCCTTTTTATCCTCTACATGCATACGTTTGCAATAATTGCTACCTAGTCCAACTTGACGAATTTGTAACACCAGACCAGATCTTCAGCGATTATGATTATTTCTCGTCCTACTCGGATAGTTGGGTTGCTCACGCCCAGCGATATGCGGAGAAGATGTCAGGAAAATTGAAGTTGTCCAGCGACGACCTGATAGTTGAAATCGCGAGCAACGATGGCTATTTACTTCAGCACTTCGTCCAAAAAGATCTCTCTGTGCTGGGGGTGGAGCCCGCCGCGAATATTGCAAAAGTGGCAAATGAGAAAGGAATCAGAACCATTGTTCGATTCTTTGGTGCGAAAACCGCGCAAGAGGTCCGTGGCACTTACCAACCCGCCAAGCTGATACTTGGGAACAATGTGCTCGCTCATGTTCCAGACATTAACGACTTTGTATCCGGAATAAAAATTCTTCTCGCCACCTCAGGCACAATAACGATGGAGTTTCCTCACCTACTCCAGCTAATTGAACACAATCAGTACGACACCATTTATCACGAGCATTTCTCCTACCTTTCTCTCTACACGGTTAGCAGAATTTTTAAATACCACGGTCTGGAAATTTTTGATGTAGAAGAGCTCAATACCCATGGAGGCTCTTTAAGGATATACGCAAAGCATACTGATGATGAGACCCAGGATGTTCAAAGTAGCGTTCACAGGCTTCTGGCGAAAGAAATAGAGGAAGGTATTAACTCTCCAGAGCTGTATCACCGGTTTGAAGAACGCGTAAAAACTTCGAAAAGAGACCTTCTGAGTTTTCTGATTGGCGCTAAAAATGCGGGCAAGCAGGTCGTCGGATATGGTGCGCCAGGCAAAGGTAATACCCTATTGAATTACTGCGGCATCCGAACCGACTTCCTCGATTACACCGTCGATAGGAGCCCTCAAAAACAGGGTAAGTATACCCCGGGCACAAGGATCCCAATCATGGAGCCATCAATGATCAAAGAAACCAAGCCCGATTATGTGTTAGTGCTGCCGTGGAACCTGGAGAAAGAGATCGTAGAACAACACGATTATATCAAGGAATGGGACGGGAAGTTCGTCATACCAATCCCAAATGTCCGCATTTTGGAGTAAGACGACACCCAATAGGGAATATATTTAGCAAATGCTCAGGATCTTTTATCATTCAAAGGATGAAACTCCATGCAGTTGGTTGACACAGCCCTCGCAAAGCGTGCCGCAGACAATCGGCCGATTCAGGTGGCGCTTTTTGGTGCAGGATTCAGTGCAAGGCATATAGCGAATCAGATAACCCGGCACGTTCCTGGGATGAGAGTGGCTATAGTCGTCAACAGAACTCCCGAGCACGCCAAATCCATCCTGGAGCAAGCAGGCATAAATGGTGTTCGGGAGATCTCCAGAGCCCAGCACCTTGATGAAATGATTAAAACCGGTCAGCAATGCATTGCGCATGATCCAGACATCGTCTTCTACTCAAGGAACATTGATGCCATCATTGAGACCACAGGAACGATCGAGTATGGAGCCAAGGTCGCGCTTGGAGCCCTTTCGGCGCACAAGCACTGCATTGCCCTGAATTGTGAGTTAGATGCCACTCTCGGTCCCTATCTGCAGCAAATAGCAACTCAGAATAATGTCGTTTATTCCAACTCTGATGGCGACGAACCTGGCGTCGCGATGAACCTCTCCCGCTTCGTTACGACTCTTGGGCTAAAGGTTCTATGGAAACAACGGTTCTCGCCAATGCACTAGGATTCGGTGTTAGAAAGCGCGGAATGCTAGGCCCACAATCCAAGGACGTCAGGTTATGTCTCGAGGATTTTCCATCAGACACCTTTTCAATCGCGGATGGAGTTGTTGACTTCCTTCTTGGCGCAGCTCCGAACACAGGAGCCTTTGTTATTGCCTACAGCGAGGATCCGGCCCAAAAAGCATACCTCAGTTATCTGAAAATGGGGCCGGGGCCATTTTATGTCTTCCATACACCTTTTCACCTGCCTCAACTTGAGGTGCCAATAACTGTTGCTCGCGCAGTTCTGTTCAATGATGCCACGGTGGCGCCCAAAGGGGCACCCAGCTGCGAAGCGGTGACAATGGCAAAGAGGACGCTGCCAGCCGGAACCGTGCTTGATGGTTTGGGGGGGTACGATTGCTATGCACTTATCGAGCGCTACTCAGTGGGACGAGCAGAGAATCTTCTTCCAATGGGTCTGGCGGAAGGATGTACTCTTCGGAAAGAGATTGAAAAGGATCAAGCAATTACTTTTGACGACGTTATCCTCCCCGGAAACCGTTTGATCGATTCTTTATATGAGAAATCGGTGGATCTTTTTTCCAAATATCTGTAGCCAAGGGAGTTAAAGTTATGAAAGTCGTACTCTTTTGTGGTGGGCTCGGAATGCGCTTGCGGGAATTTTCGGAGAACATACCCAAGCCCATGGTACCCATTGGCCACCGGCCAATCGTCTGGAACCTCATGAAATTCTACTCCCATCACGGTCACAAGGATTTCATTATCTGCCTTGGCCACAACGCCCATGTAATCAAACAGTATTTCCTCAAGTATGACGAATGCCTTACCAACGATTTCGTGCTTGAAGGTGGAAAACCTCACCTGACCAAAACCGACATCCACGACTGGAAGATCACCTTTGCCGATACCGGGCTCAAATCGAACATCGGTATGCGGCTTAAGGCGGTCGAGAAGTACCTTGATGATCTCAGCCCCGACGACATGTTCATGGCGAACTATGCGGATGGCCTGTCGGATGTTCCGCTCGACGACATGCTTGATTTCTTCAAGAAGAGCGGAAAAACGGCCTGCTTTCTTTGTGTACAGCCACAGCAGTCATTTCATTACGTGCGTCTTAACGACGACGGCACCGTGCACAGCATCCAGGACACGACCAATACCGGCCTGACGGTCAACGGCGGCTTTTTTATTTTCAAGAAAAGAATCTATGAGTATCTACAGGATGGTGAGGAGC
>LUSG01000011.1 GCA_001629395.1 Gammaproteobacteria bacterium REDSEA-S15_B12
GTTCTATGTCACCCATTCTTTGAGTTAGGTCATCAGCAGATAAATCATCTTTCAAAGCAACGTCATATGTCAGGCTTACACTTTGGTTGTCGCCGGACGGTTCCATATGCAAAAGATCAGACCGCTTACAGGATGCGTTAATGGCTTCGAGATATTCCGTGCTATCGCCAACACGAGTGAATCGGAACCGCAAAATGAATTCACTTTTATAGATTGCTCCGAAATTTGTTTTGAACAAAACAAAGGCCACAACGATCACCACCACTGTGCCGGCTGCGGCTAGAAAATAATTACTTGTCCCTGCGGCCATACCAAGTGCCAGTGCGCTAAAGATGTAGGCCATGTCTTTGGTGTCCTTAAGGACCGTACGAAATCGGATAATCGACAACGCGCCAACTAAAGCGAACGCTCGGGCCAAACTGCCACCGATCACCATCATCACGATTGCGACTATCAGAGTCACAAAAACTATGGTTTGGCTAAATGACTGAGAATAGGATAAACCCTTGTGAGTCGTTCTATAGGTAATCGATACCAGCACACCGATCACCAGAGCAGCGATCATATTGATCACAATCTCAGAGTACGAATAGTTCAGTAAATTTCCCGCAGGGCTAAGTAGTATTGTGTCCATATTCGATGTCTATGAGTCAGTGTTCATCATGAGCTAATCCCAATCTCTCCATACCGGTTACTATCTTCGAGATCGAAATGCGTTGAAGCTCATGCGCTTGGATTACCTGATGAAACCAGGAGGGAAGGTGGTGCCGGAATTTCACTTCGACTACTGAATAACCAGCGATAACTCGCCTTGGTGCACAGGTTTGAAGTGGGAACAATCTATTCGTTTGTGTCGCCTGTAACTTCTCATCGAAAGTGATCCGGAATCCGGGGTCATATTTGCTGACATAGGGTCTTCGATGATAATCGATAAGGGCTACCGGTTTAAGGTGTCTTCGGTAAAAATCATATTCAAACTGATCCCGGACAGAACCCTCTTGTGCCAAGCTTAGAATCTGATCAGACCGAAAACCACCCGTAAATACCTCCCCCTGAGTATCTTCTCCGACAATAGGAGTCCGGTGCTTGAAGACAAGATTATTGTGCCTACCTTTGATTTCCAAGAAAACCGGCACGTTCATCTCTGGTGAACTGGTATAAGTTCTGACTCTGAACTTATAACGGGACTTAAGGCCGTCGATCTTGTCATGAAATGCAGTATAGGCTGGATCATCAAAATACAGACTGCGGACAAAATATTTGTGATCGGGTCGATTTGCGACAAACGGATCATATTCAAGAAAATACAGAAGATCTGCCTCGACAGCTTGTCGCTTAGCGGCTGACAAAATGTATTTGAACTCAAATCGAGCAAAATGTAACGGCGATGCGGTCGCCTCGGTAACTTTGACGTTTTCAGCCATCGATGTAATCACCCCGCCGTTCAACTTGGATGTGTTGACGCAGCTGCTCGGGAACCTCTATCGATTCGATATCATGAGCTACATCGTATTCATCAGCGTTGGGTAACAGGTTGATTCGACTGGCAGTTTTGCCGCTCAAGTCATCGACAGACACTGTGCTGACCCGTTTGCCCCTAACCTTAGTTTCCGCATAGGTATCGAACATCGCGATAGATGAGCGTTTTTGCGCCTGGACTGCAACCTCACCGCCAACAATTGCTGATTTAGCAATAAATATCCTACCCCCTCCTCCGTATTGCCAATTTTTCTTGTAAGCGTGCAACGCGGTTTGATTATCGACGAAACTATGATTAAACAGCACTACACTGGATCGGTCTTTTGACTGGATACCGATTTTATTGTCAACCAATCTGTTGTTCGCACCAAACAACCGACTATTCTCTCCAACTGAAATACCTTTGTCACCGTTATGTTTAAAAACAGTTCCTGTAATGACAGCTTCGCTTGTCATCAGGTCTACCGCATCGTTTCCACTTCCCTCGAAATAACTATCGACGATCTCAGCATTCGAAATATCGAAGTCGACAGCGTCTGAGAAAGCATTTTCAAATCTAACACCCTCCAGTCGGATCTCGCTATAAACCGTGTGCAACATATCATCCACGACGCTGTTGTTGTCGAAGTGACAGTTTCTAATATGGACATCTTTGACATTGTGAATCGACAACATACCCGAATACTCGAATAGATCTCCTTTAGAACCACTACCGCCAGTGAATTTGCAATGAACTAATTGTGTTCCATCAGCTCCACGACCTTGCAAAACGATGGCGCCCCAGGGGGCTTGATCCATCTGCATTGGTAGAAATTGTATAGGCGCTTCAGGTGTACCAACTGCCGTCAACCTGTCTTCTAAAACCAGAGTAGCGCCAGGCGCCAACCGTACAGTTGTCCCGGCTTTGATAACCAGGGGGTTGTGCATCGTATTGTGGCCACTAAGGGTCACATCACCGGCCCATGTCTCTGGTTCTCGTACCGGCTGAGCTGCGACTGGTGCATATAGGTTGTCGAACACAGCCTGATCCAATGCTTTAGCTTCTACTGCTGGTAGCCATTTATCACTACGTTGCACCGTCAGTGTTGTTAATTTCTGATCGGGGTTAAGCCCGGTAAATCGAATATGGTAATAACCGGGCGCCCACACAACTCGATCATGACGATTATTAATTGGCGCCGTGGTCACATTCGGCAAAAACCCGGCATCGAGATAAAGCATGTTGTCCTCAGTCTTCACAGCACCTGAAATATCTACGATTACCTCCCCTTCGGCCGTAGTAAATGACGCCTCTACCCGCGGCTTAACTGTAATCGGTCTGTCGTACTCCAGTTTTAGAACACCCAGCGGGTGTTTGCTGGCAACAGACAACTCAAGCGTGTGTTGCGCGTAGGTGTACCTAAGACTTGGTATAGCCGGAATATCCGGTCTGTTTTCTTTGTGTCCAAACGTATTCCAGTGTGCCTCACCCCAGCTATATAAATCTTCACCGCTTTCCTCCCAGATAGTTTTCAGGTCAGGGTTGTGTAAAACGTAGTGACCGTAGTCTTTAACTTGCGCAACGTCCTCAGAATTAATCCGTTTAGTTTGTTCAAATACATCTGCAATCACCTGCTCGAGTCGCGACATGTGGAATTTGACGGTGTCTGGATCAGGCGGGTTAAGAAAAGGGTCCGACACGATCTCTTTTTCCATTGTTTGGATAGTCTGGCGTACTTCACGTAGAAACAATTCATCTTTGCCGGAGTCAAAAAACTGTTTCAATGCCAAACTACGTGCCCGGATGAAATCACCGTTATTGAACATCGTCTTCATAAGGAAGCTCGCAATGAGTCTTCTCAAGCAGTTTCTTGCAGGCCCGTACTTGCGCCGCAAAGGCTTCGTTAAT
>LUSG01000110.1 GCA_001629395.1 Gammaproteobacteria bacterium REDSEA-S15_B12
GATTCTCTATATAGACCTGCGCTGATTGAGTGAGGACGTCAACCGGAACGCTACTAATCGACTGTGGGAAGGGTCGACCGGTTACCTGTGCGACTTGGCTGTCAAACACCGACGAATGATACACCTCACCTGCACCGAAAACACTCGAGTGAGACGCCAGAATCTGTTCAACCAGACTGGTGCCGGAACGCGGCATACCGATCACGAAGATTGGCGTTGCATCTTCAATAGCGTGCTTGGCTGTATCCGTTAACCAGTCGGACGTAAAAGCGTCACGATAAGTCTCAAAATAGGCCGCTTCCTGGTCTATCGAAAACTGGTAAAGGCTGCGGTGAAGCCGATTGGCTTCTTCATAGTAGGCAAACGACTCATCGTAACGCTCAAGATCCTCAAATACCTTACCCAGGGAAAAGGCCAGGACGACACGATCCATTCCCTGTTCGGAGGATTTTTCGTAACTCGCTTCCATCGACTGAATATCCGGGGAGTATTCAGTGAACCTTTTCAGATAGGCCAACCCTCGATGCGCCTCGGGATCATGTGGTGATTTTGAGATCACCCGGCGAAAACACGATTCTGCTTCGCCGCTCTGCCCCAGAGCTTGGTGAATCTCTCCTAATCTTTGCCGGGCAGCGATATGATTCGGGTTCAGTTTGAGCGCCAGATTCAGTTCAGCACTTGCCGGTTCGAGTTTTGTCTGGTCGTGGTAAAGGCACCCCAGTTCATAATGCACCTGGGGATCATTCGATTTGAGGCCAATCCCCTTGAGCAGAACCTGTTCGGCTGCGTCGCGCCGACCTGTGACCCGCAATACGTGGCCGAGTTCAGTGTAGTTTGATAACTCGCCCGGTTCGTATTGGACACACTGTTCAAGGCAGCGGATACCCTGCTCCACCCGACCACTGTCACAATACAAGCGACCCAGTAATTTGAGCGCCGTTGCGTGATTAGACTTATGTGCTAAAACACGCTGCAGTATTTCTTCAGCTTGACCAAGATGACCCGCCGCCTGATGACTTAGGGCCAGTTGCAACTCCTCCAGATACGGTATATTCCGCTCTTTCTTTGTGTTCCTGCTCATCAGGGCACGCACGGAGGGGCGGCGTTTTAGTGATTTTTTCCCTTTTCTTGCCATTAATTCAGGTTACATAATTCTTATTCATTGAAAGCCGACACAATTCGGTTCACCGACATTGTATCCAAGAGATACCCGAACACCGAAAGTTATCAACATACTCTGAACACGGTCAGTGGCCATTTGACCCCGAAACAATAATAATCCGGTACAGGCATCGTCAACTGAACCCAATCGAGACCCGTTCATGACCCGCACCCAAAACGCATTACCGCTTAAAGTCTACTGGCAGCCAGGCTGTTCCAGCTGCCTGAAGACCAAGGAATTTCTGCTTGACCACGGTGTGACGTTTGAGTCCATCAACGTACTCGAAGACCCCGACGGTTTTAAAGATCTTCAAACTCTGGGCCTGAGACTCGTACCGATAGTCGCCCGTGGTTCAGACTGGGCCAATGGCGCAGTTTTCCGAGATGTGGCTCGTGTCGCAGGATTTGACTGGCAGCCCCACACTATGTTGGATCCGGCGACCCTGATCGTTCGCCTCAACACAATCCTGACTGCAGCCCAGCGTTTTATGAACCAGATTCCAGAGAACCAGCTGGATTCCATGCTGCCAGACCGGCCACGTTCTTATCGGCAACTTGCTTACCACATTTTTCAGATTCCCAAAGTGTTTCTAGATCATGTCGAGCATGACACGCCGTACACTTACGAGGCGCTAGTCAGTCACTTGCCCGAGGTATTGGCAACGCGTCAGGACCTTTTGGCGTTCGCGCACGCTGTGACTGATCGGGTAAATTTGTGGTGGACACACAAAGGACAGGCAACTGATTTCACGCAACCCGGCAAGGTCTATTATGGTGAGGTCACACTGCATGAAGTACTCGAACGAACAGCCTGGCATTCAGGTCAACATACCCGCCAACTGACGCTGACCCTGGAATCTATCGGCATAAAACCGGATCAACCCCTTGATTCAGCTGACTTCAGTGGATTGCCTATGCCCCGGGAGATCTGGGATAACGAAAAAACGTGGCGCTAGAGCCATAACCATTATCTAGCACCGACCGATTCCAGAAACTTCAATAACAACGTGTTGACCATGGTGGGCGCTTCCTGCTGGGTCCAGTGTCCAACATCCTCCAGCAATCCAAACAACACGAGGTTGTGATAGTGTTTTTCGATCTGCGTACGGGTCGGGGCGCCGTGAAAAAGGAACGCGTTCACGGGATCAAGCGCCCCAGTAATAAAGCAGGCCGGTTGCTCGACTGGCTGGCTAAGCTGTGGCAACTGGTACCAATCTATATTCTGGGCACGGTAGCGGTTAAGTGGCCCACGCAGACCACTGTTTTCAAACTGTCCGACCAGATAGGCCAGATCATCTGGTGTCAACCAGTCCGGGTAAGTCTTGGGCTCGTACATACCGGCGAGAAAGCTCGCATCCGACCGTTTGACCGGTTCTAGATCAAGGCTCCTGTGACTTGAATTGGCCGCAACACCCCGTCCATCAAGATTGCAGTACGTGAGATAGAGTGAGCGCTGTAAATTCTGTTCGAATTCCTGCTCCGCTATGTCCTGCTTGAGAAAATAGAGCTGATAGAAAAACTGCTCCCGATACACTGACCGCCAGTGATCCAGTACTGGTCTGGATCCACGACCGGTGTGAGGAACTGAAAGGCTGCCCACTGCGCTGATCCGTTGGGGATACAGTACAGCGGTACTTAACGCGATCGGACCGCCCCAGTCGTGCCCGAAAAGAATGGCCTCATCATACCCCAGTGCGTCAATAATTCCGATAACATCTGCCGCCAGTTGTTTGATTGTGTACGCTTCAATGGGGTAGGGATGTTCGGATTCTCCGTACCCCCTGACATCATAAGCCACCGCCCGATAGCCAGCGCCGGCAATAACAGGAATCTGATGTCTCCAGCTGTACCAACTCTCCGGCCAGCCGTGAGAGAAAATCACAAGGGGTCCGTCTCCGGCCATAGCAAGTTTCAACCGGATACCATTACTCTTAACCACAATAAAGTCGAAATCATGCATGACACACCTGCTCCGCTCTTCGAATACCGACAGCGTGATCTTCCCGTCGATATCGCTATACTGTCAAAGCATAATAACTCGACTTATGCCCGCTGCAATCAACCGAAACGATGACCCACGTTTTCCACCGCCATACGCATAGTAATCTGCCGTTTGCAGTCTCAGGTGACGGCGCCTACATCGTCGATCAGACAGGCAAAACCTATCTCGATGCGTCTGGCGGTGCCGCTGTGTCCTGCCTGGGCCACAGTCACCCGGAGGTCATTCGTGCTATAAAAGATCAAGTGGATGCCATTCCCTTTGCCCACACGGCATTTTTCACCAACGAGCCGCTGGAACAACTAGCGGCTCATCTCGCTACCCGGGCGCCCGGCCCACTCGGCAAAGTATATGTGGTCAGCGGAGGCTCAGAAGCCATGGAAGCCGCCCTGAAGATGGGGCGACAGTATTTTCTAGAGCGTGATGAACCATCGAAGCGACTGTACATCGCCCGCCGTCAGAGCTACCACGGCAACACTCTCGGCGCCCTGGCCACCGGTGGGAATCTGTGGCGGCGCCAGCCTTATGATCCGCTACTCATACAGGCTCATCACATTGCCCCCTGCTATGCCTACCGAGAACAACGTACTGACGAGACCGCAAAGACCTATGCACTGCGGGCGGCCGATGAACTTGAAGAAAAAATCCTGGAACTCGGCGCAGAAAACGTCATTGGATTTGTCGCTGAGCCCATCGTCGGTGCCACGCTAGGCGCAGTACCACCGGAACCCGGTTATTTTCGGCGTATTCGAGAAATCTGTGATCGACACGGAATTCTTTTGATACTCGACGAAGTGATGTGTGGAATGGGCCGGACCGGCACACTGTTTGCCTGTGAACAGGACGGTATCTGCGGCGACCTAATCGCCATTGCCAAAGGGCTGGGTGGCGGTTATCAGCCAGTGGGGGCCGTCATGGTCAATGAACAGATCTATCAGACGATTCATCAAGGCACCGGCTTCTTCCAGCATGGCCATACTTATCTGGGCCATGCGGTTGCGTGTGCCGCAGCACTGGCAGTACAGCACGTCATTGAACACGAGAACCTGCTGGAACGTGTACAGACGATGGGCGCATTACTGATGGAGTCGCTGGTCGCAGAATTCGGAGAGCACCCCCATGTGGGAGACATTCGCGGGCGGGGTCTGTTCGTGGGTCTTGAATTTGTCGCAGATAAAAGCACCAAATCTCCATTCGAACCATCACTTGAGGTGCACCGTCGACTCAAATCCGCAGCAATGGACAACGGCCTGATCTGCTATCCTATGGGAGGTACTGTGGACGGCAGGCAGGGCAGCCATGTGCTGCTTGCGCCACCTTATACCGTGTCCCAAAATCAGCTCTCCGACATCGTCGACCGGCTGGCGACCAGTCTGGACACAACACTAGAAACACTTGACTGATGACTACCCCGTTCACTCACGACTCGGGCTATAGACACATAGAGGTCCATCCGTTGAGTGGTGCGATCGGTGCCGAAATCCATGGTGTGGATATCGCCAACGGACTCTCTACTGCCGTATTCGAAGAGGTTCAGCGCGCTTTTTCTGATTTCGCTGTGATCTTTTTCCGCGATCAAGATCTTACGCCCGAGCAACACATTGACTTTGCCCAGTGCTGGGGAAAAATCAATGTAAATCGATTTTTCAAACCCGTGCCTTCCTATCCATTGATCGCCGAAGTGCGCAAGGAGCCCGAACAAACCTCGAACATCGGTAGACTATGGCACACCGACCATTCTTACGATCAAATCCCGGCAACAGGTTCAATCCTCTACGCTCGGGAGATACCGGACTCGGGCGGAGACACGGTGTTCGCCAGCATGTATGCGGCCTACGACAGTCTCTCTGAAGGTCTCAAGCAGATGCTGAGCTCACTTCGGGCGATTCATTCCAGCCGTGATGTATTTGGTCCCCAAGCCTATCAGGACTGGCGTGACAAATCGGATATCGGTGATCGGCTCGGTAACGCGGCTGCGGCCAGTCAAGATGCGAATCACCCTGTTGTCATTCGACATCCACTGTCGGGCCGTCCGGCACTTTATGTCAATCCTCAATTCACTCTGCGTTTCGACGGCTGGACAAAAGAAGAATCCAGGCCTCTTCTTGACTATCTTTACCTACATGGCAGCCGACCCGAATTCACCTGCCGGTTTCGCTGGCGCCAGAACTCGATCGCGATGTGGGATAACCGGGCCACCTGGCACCACGCCCTGAATGACTACCACGGCGAGCGAAGGCTGATGCACCGAATCACGCTGGAAGGTGTTGCCCTGGAAGACACTTAATCTTAGATTCCACCTGGAGACTCACAATGGACAATATACCGATTATCTTCAAACGCCGACTACAGGCAGAGGTCATGGGCCCGGTATTCGACGAAATGTCAGCACAACTGGGGCAAACCAAAGCCGAAGATATTCTGCGTGTTGCTATCCAAAACGCAGCGATTGCCGAAGGCCAGCACTTTGCAGCCACTCACAGCTCACCGGACCAGTCGCCCCTTCGCAACTTTATCGATCTATTCGAGCAGTGGAAGGCGGGTGGCGCACTGGAAGTCGATGTTTTGCATGAATCTGACGACCAGTTCGATTTCAATGTGACGCGTTGCCGTTACGCAGAGATGTACCAAGAGATGGATCTTGGGCACATCGGCCACCTGCTCTCCTGCCATCGCGACGGCACTTTCTGTCAGGGATTCGATGACCGCATCACATTACAAAGAGACCAGACCATTATGGACGGTGCCCCCTGCTGTACGTTCCGGTACCGGTGTGAATCCTGATCCGGTTTCTATAGTCCAGATGCAGTACTCACAGATGCAGTACTCATTTCGAATCATCTGGTCATGGCGTAAGCGAGCCTGTTTCCAGTAACGACCATCGATTACACTGCCCAGTCTTGCCAATAGCGTCGCGCGAATGACCTCAAAACCAAGGATTGTCCCAGCTCCGAACGAAAGTCCGCTCCGTTCCATCCAGCAGTGGATCCGGAACCACGATATCGACGAGATAGAAGCTGTTATCCCCGATATGACCGGGATTGCCCGCGGCAAACTGATTCCGGCAAAGAAATACAGTGAAGAAGTTGGCCTGCGTATGCCTGAGGGTATCTTCCTTCAGACCGTCACAGGCGACTATCCCGAAGATCAAAGTGCAGTTGATCCGTCGGACGGTGACATTTTTCTAAAACCGGACATTGAAAGTTTCAGGCTGGTGCCCTGGGCCCAGGATCCGACTGCGCTCATTATTCACGATTGTTTTTACGCAGATGGTAGTCCAGTGGAGATGTCACCACGCTATGTTTTGCACAAAGTCATGCAGGCTTATCGTGAATTCGGCTGGACACCCATCGTGGCCCCTGAACTCGAGTTCTACCTGGTCAAACCGAATCATGATGCGGACTACCCTCTGGAACCACCGGTCGGACGCTCCGGCCGTGCAGAACCCGGTCGTCAGTCGTTCAGTATTGATGCGGTGAACGAATTCGATCCTATGTTTGAGGATCTATACGACCACTGCGAAGTCCTCGATATCGCGCTTGAGACACTTAATCACGAAGCAGGTGCAGCCCAGATGGAGATCAACCTGGTGCATGGTGATCCGGTCAAGATCTCGGACCAGGCATTTCTTTTCAAACGAGCCACACGCGAAACAGCATTACGGCACAACATGTATGCCACGTTCATGGCGAAGCCGATGGAAAAAGAACCCGGCAGTGCCTTGCACATCCATCAAAGCATCGTCGACAACCATACCGGTAGAAACATATTCAGCGACGATAGCGGGCAGGCCAGTCCACTATTTTTTGCCCATATTGCAGGACTCCAGCGCTACCTTCCAGCTGCAATGTCTCTCGTTGCACCGAATGTCAACTCTTACCGCCGTCTGATTCGCGACCATGCTGCACCAATCAACGTACATTGGGGCTACGACAACCGTACCGTTGGTTTGAGAGTACCCGCTTCAACACCCGAGTCACGGCGCATCGAAAACCGGGTACCCGGAGCAGACGCCAATCCCTACCTGGTCGTTGCCGCTAGCCTTGCCTGCGGTCTGCTCGGAATGATGGACCAGCTCGAGCCATCGGAACCTGTCACCGGCAATGCCTACAATATGCCGTATGACCTGCCACGAACTCTGGAGCAGGCACTGCGAGCGTTGCAGGACTGCACACCACTGCGGGAAATTCTCGGAGAACGTTTCGTCAGGGCCTTTAATGCAGTAAAAGAAAACGAACATGGAACATTTCTCCAGGTAATCAGCTCCTGGGAAAGAGAGCATCTACTGCTTAATGTCTGAATATACTCTGAAGGACCGAATATAGATCCGATGACATATACTGGGTGTATCGTTCCCCATTGATGATGCCAAGAATTTTCCGTAGATGCATAAATTCATTCAAGGATAATGCAACGCGTCAATTACGGCTGTACAAATATTGTTTTCTAACCACCAGCTAGATATCGACAGGAGTTTTGAAGTGACACAAATGCAGCAGTCAACCGCCGACTGGCAGGCTCTGGACAGCGCACACTTTTTACATCCGTTTACAGATCACAAACAGATGCACGCCAAGGGCGCCCGGATCATTGAAAAGGCTGATGGTGTTTATCTCTGGGATTCAGATGGAAACAAAATCCTCGATGCGATGGCCGGATTGTGGTGTGTCAATGTAGGTTATGGACGTCAGGAACTGGTCGATGCGGCCAGGCAACAAATGGAGGCCCTACCGTACTACAACACTTTTTTTCAAACAGCCACGCCACCAGTGATCGAGCTGTCTCAACTCCTGTCTGAAGTTACGCCTGCGAATCTCAACCATGCTTTTTTCACCAATTCAGGCTCCGAAGCAAACGATACTGTGGTCCGGATGGCCCGACATTACTGGGCTTCACTGGGACAACCCGATAAACAGGTCATCATCAGCCGAAAGAATGCTTATCATGGCAGCACGATGGCCGGCGCAAGTCTGGGCGGCATGTCGACAATGCATGCCCAGGGCGGCCTGCCGATCCCGGGTATCACGCATATTGGTGAGCCTTACTGGTACCAAGACGGCGGTGCTGATTCCCCAGAAGGATACGGCCTTAAAATGGCTCAAGAGCTGGAACAAAAAATCAATGAGCTTGGGGAGCACCGTGTTGCTGCTTTTATAGCTGAACCCATTCAGGGTGCCGGCGGTGTCGTCATACCACCGGATACCTACTGGCCGGAAATCAGTGATATCTGCCGTCGCTATCAGATTTTGCTGGTGGCTGATGAAGTCATCTGCGGATTTGGCAGAACCGGGAAATGGTTTGGCAGCGATTACTACAATCTACAACCGGACCTAATGCCCATTGCCAAGGGACTGTCTTCCGGGTATTTACCCATTGCAGCCGTGATGGTGGCCGACCATGTGTCTCGTGTCCTGATCGAAGAAGGTGGTGAATTCTTCCACGGCATGACCTATTCCGGTCACCCCGCAGCCTGTGCGGTCGCCTGCGCAAACGTGCGAATTCTTCGCGACGAAAAAATTATTGACCATGTGGACACAGTAACAGGCCCCTATCTGCAGAAAAAATGGAAATCACTGGCTGATCACCCACTGGTTGGGGAAAGCCGAGGCCTTGGTTTTCTTGGCGCACTCGAACTCGTGCGGGACAAAACTACCCGCACGCGCTATGATCCTGTGGGTGAGACCGGAACACGCTGTCGTGATGCATGCCTACGGCTTGGATTAGTTATGCGGGCCGTTGGTGATACCATGATCATCTCACCGCCACTAATCATGTCGGAGGCGGAAATCGACGAAATGATTGCGAAGGTAGTTCAAGGGCTCGATGAGACCTATAGCGGAATAACCAATTAAATCCCAAATTGTTTTAACCAAAGCTTTCTTAGATGGAGGAGCACAAAATGCAAAAAGACCAGATTATCGAAGAGCTTGCGACTGGCAGAATGAGCCGGCGGCAGTTCAACCAGAAACTAATTGCGCTCGGCGCCACGATGGTAACCATACCCTTAGGATCAAAAATGGCCAGCGCCGCCAGTAACGATCACCCGATTGTGTTTACTTGGGAGGGCTGGGAAGTACCTGAGTTGCATCAACCATATATCGGAAAACATGGTCAATCTCCCAACTTTGCCATCTTCGGCGACGAAGAAGAGGCTTTCGCCAAGATGCGGGCCGGATTTAAGGTTGACCTAACGCACCCATGTTCATACAAGGTTCCAATCTGGAAAGATGCAGGCATCCTTCAACCTATGGATCCCAGCCGACTTTCGAATTGGTCCGATATTATCCCTGCCCTGAAAACTATTCCTGGCACCTTCGAAGGCGATAAACAATACTTCATCCCAACGGACTGGGGGCTGACATCAGTCTTATATCGGGCTGACCTTGCACCAGAATATGTCGGTAATGAGACGTGGGGTATGCTTTGGGATCCCAAGTACAAGGGCCGCCTGTCAATGGCGGACAGCCTGATTGATGGTGTCATGGTCGCAGCCATCTACATCGGAGCGAAAGACCCCTTCAATATGACTGATGCTGAAATGGAAAAAACCCGTGCCTCACTCAAAGAGCAGCTGCCATTGATGCGTTATTACTGGACCAGTCCCGCCGATATCGAACAGGCACTAGCCTCTGGAGAATTGATCGCAACATCTGCGTGGAATTCATCTTACGCGGCGCTCAAAAAAGAAGGTTTAGACGTGCGCTATACCAGTCCAAAGGAAGGCGCAATGACTTGGGTTTGTGGCTTCTGCCTGATGACTGACCATGATCCAGCGAAACTAGACATGATTTATGACTATGTCGATGCCTATGCTAGCGTCGAATCAGGTGTGTTTGCACTCACCGAATACGGTTATGGCCACGGTAACGTGAAGGCGTTCGCGCAAGTCGAGAATGATCAGCCTGGACTGCTCAAAGAGCTTGGCTACTCCACCGATGTAAACGCGACTCTAGATGCAGGAATCTTCCAAGCCCCAATGGGTAACGAGCCTGCTCTACAGGCCATGTTCGAAGAGGTCAAAGCAGGCCTCTAAGTAAGCATATGGTCACGGACAGGGACAACTTGTTGTCCCTGTCCGTATTTTTTGCAATTCAATACGGCATCTGTCGATCTAGAAAGGCAGCGTCTATTTAGTGTGTGACAGCGACCAAGCCTCGGCTAGAGCATGAATTCCTCAAGCACTACTGCGTCCCATCACCAATTCGGATTCAGCCTAGCCCGAATTTTTCGAACCAGCGAGGCAGTTCGCGGTTACAGCCTGTTGTCGCCTACGTTACTTGCGTTATTGCTGGGACTGGCAATGCCACTGGCCGTGTTGTTTACGCTGAGCTTCTGGATCCAGGACTATCTGGATTTCATCCGAACTTTTTCACTGAAGAACTACACAGACTTTTTCCAGAAACCCATCTATGGAAAGATCCTGATTAAGTCTATTCGTATGTCCGGATTAGTCACATTAGCTACTGTGCTACTGGCTTACCCGATGGCCTACTTCATTGCCTTTAGAATTCAGCACAACAAACTGGTTTGGCTCATTCTGATCACAGTACCGTTCTGGACCAGTTATCTTCTTCGGGTATTCGCATGGAAAGTAATGCTGGGCTACAACGGCGTAATCAACTCGGGGCTTAAAACCTTGGGATTTATTTCTGAGCCTCTTGAGTTTCTACTGTATAACCCAACGGCTGTTATGATCACTCTGGCACATGCGTGGGCTGCTTTTGCCATCCTGCCAATCTATGTGTCACTGGAGAAAATAGACCGCTCTCTTCTTGAAGCTGCCCGCGATCTCGGCGAGAACGCTTGGATGACCTTTTTGCGGGTCACCTTACCTTTATCTCTACCTGGTGTAATTGCAGCCAGTCTGCTCGTATTCATACCAACAGTCGGTGACTATGTAACACCTTCTCTTGTCGGCGGGCCAAGTGGCATCATGATCGGTAACATTATCCAGTCGATGTTTGGCAAAGCGCTCAACTGGCCTTTAGGGGCTGCCATATCAGTCATATCGATGCTGACAGTTGCCCTAATGATTAGTCTATTTCTCTGGGGAACACACAGTTTCCGAAGGCGGGTCTCATGAGACATTTATCTACTTACCAGTATTGTTCCTACCACTGTTTTCCTTCAACAACTCAAAGTACATCGCTTTTCCGCTAAAAGGATTTACTCTGAAATGGTATTACCAGATGGTGAACCGTCCCGATCTGTTGGAAGCACTGCTCAATAGTGTAAAGGTGGGTCTGATTGTCGCTATCGTCAGCACCATCCTCGGTTTACTAGCATCCAAAGCACTCACCCGCTACCGATTACCGGGACGGGGGCCAATCATCAGTTTTATCATGATTCCCCTCGTAATCCCCGAAATTATTCTGGCAATTTCACTACTGATTCTTATCAGTCAAGTCGACATTCCCTTGTCACTGTGGACAGTTGGTTTCTCACACTCACTGCTATGCATACCATTTTCAATGCTAGTGCTGATTTCGAGAATGGAGGGTTTTGATAACAGTCTTGAAGAAGCGGCTTTGGATCTTGGGGAAAACGGCTGGATGACTTTCTGGCGCGTAACCTTCCCGATTGTCTTACCAGGAATCGTCGCCAGCCTTTTGCTGACCTTCACGATTTCCTTTGACGAATTTGTCCTGGCATTTTTTCTATCGAGCACCGACCCCACACTTCCGCTCTATATTTGGAGTTCATTGCGCTTCCCCACCAAACTACCTGCCGTGTTGGCATTGGGTGCAAGTATATTTGTCATATCATTCTTCGTCGTCTCCTTTGCTGAATGGTTGCGACGACGGGGAGTAAAAACGGGGAGCCCGTCAGGAATCTGATATGGACGAATCTATCATTTCATTCAGCCAGGTGAGCAAACGTTTTGGCACCGTCACCGCGGTAAACCAAGCCAGTTTCGACATCCAGCGTGGCGAGTTTTTTTCTTTGCTGGGCCCTTCAGGCTGTGGCAAAACGACACTACTCAGAATAGTTGCCGGGTTTGAAACACCCACTGAGGGAGAGGTCTTTATAGACGATCAACCAATGTCAGCAATACCTCCCAATAGGCGACCGGTCAATATGGTGTTCCAGAATTATGCAATCTTTCCGCATCTCGATGTACGAGCAAATATTGCTTTCGGTATGCGCAAGTCAGGACTGTCTAAATCTGACCTGAACGAACGGATTGACGAAGTGTTGGAATTGATCAAATTGCCAGGCTACGGATCCCGTGGCTCTGATGAACTCTCAGGTGGTCAAAGGCAACGTGTTGCTCTGGCTCGGGCGCTGATTAAGCAACCCAAAGTTCTGTTGCTTGATGAACCACTCGGCGCACTCGATAAAAAACTACGTGAGCAGATGCAGATCGAATTGCGGCAGTTGCAACAGCAACTCGGTATCACCTTTCTTTTTGTCACTCATGACCAAGAAGAGGCTCTGACACTGTCAGACCGTATCGCTGTTATGTCCGATGGCGAGGTCATCGAAATTGCAACACCGGCGGAGTTGTACGAGTCGCCAAGGACCCGGTTCGTTGCTGACTTTATCGGCAGTATTAATTTTTTTGAGGGAGAGGTGGTTGACTCTGAAGCTAGGAATACCACCGTCGCAAGTGAACTTCTCGGTACGATCGTCGCCTCAGAGACCGGACAAGAATTTTCTAGCGGCACGCCAGTTTGGATTGCTATCCGGCCGGAGAAACTTCAGCCCCAATTTGAAAGCCCTGAAAATCAGGCCGGCTATCTTGAAGGTCGAATGGGACCATCGGCTTACCTCGGTGACCGGAGTCATTTTTATGTCCATATCGATCATCGAGACGAACCGGTCCTTGTAGCACTGCAAAATCTGGAGCGTTCACTCGACAGTCTCTCGCGACCAAACCAGCCGGTCTGGCTGACCTGGTCTTCCGATGCCGTGGTGGTGCTGCCGCGCAACTGAATTGCAGCCCGTTTCTATCCAGTCGAACTTGGACACAGCTGTTTCTGACGACGACATCACAGGCCATCCGTTCGATTAGGTACAGCACTGATGTCTCGATTACCAGCAATCCAACGGACAGGTTTGGCAGTAATAGTTCTCGCTGTTCTGATGACCGGAACGAGCCAGGCGGCGGAACCTGTCCATACACTGCCCGACAAAGGCTTGCTCCGCGTTGGCGATCAGCTGATCTCGTTGTACGGTGTCAGCCTTCCTGCACCGGGTCAGCTGTGTGAAGACGATGACGTCCCATGGCCCTGTGGGGCTATCGCCTGGCAGGTCCTTGACCAACGCCTCTTAAACGGCAAGCTCGACTGTGTCTATGTGCCACTGCTGGGCTCCTCAGGGGGCATTACACTGACTGCGGAATGCTGGATCGGTGAACGCAATCTGAATCGCTGGCTGGTTGAATCCGGTTGGGCCTTGACCGTTAGCGACACCGAGAGTGTCTATCACGCAGACGAACGTCTTGCACAACGGAACAACCTCGGCCTGTGGCGGGGTGGCTTTATTCCTCCTGACACGTGGCGCCCTGCCGGGCTAGGAGAGAATGCCGCCTGCAGTGTGTGTACAGCCAGACACCAGAGCATGGTCCGCACACGAGAAAAAAAACGACAAGTCGACGAAGCAGCCTCACCCTAACGGTGCACCCACAAACTCATCATCGATACTGAAATGGTGACTATCCGCTGACCGGCCCCGGACAATAGCTACAACACCTTTGACTGGGTACCCGTCCAGTACATCTGTTTGAAGGAGACTACGGGGAGGCGCTGAAACTTGACCTTTGTATCGAGTATCGCTGAGATAATGCCCGGTAACAAAAGCGTTCCCGCCAGCAAGTTAAATCGAACGACGTTGTAAACATTCTCAAGCCCATCTGCCATCAAACGCTTGCCTGCCTCGAGAGAGCGTTCCCCACAGCGACAGATCAAGAGGATCGGTGGTGAGTGCCCGCCATCTGTCTTGTCTTCGTCATCTGCAATCAAGGTTTTGATGTCTTCCGTGAACCTGGGATTGCACGCCCAATCAGGGTCATCCTGCCAAGGTATATGAACAGCCCCTTGCGGGTGGCCAATCATGACGTACTCCACGGTTGACCGGGTATCGATCAGTTTGGCTGATGTCTCAGCCTGCATCAGGGACCAGGCCTGTCTCGCGCCGATAGAAATCGGCTCCGCGGTTAGCCGGGATACACCAGAAACTTGGGGGTTGCTTTTTCCCATCAATTCGACATGTAAACGGTGGAAACAGGACATACTTAGAGTCAGGAAATTTAACTTCTTGACTCCCAGAGCACAATATCAAACAGATAAATAATACTAAATTCATGCTAAACTTTAAAACTTAATCCTAAATTATCTAATCAATACGATTAATATGGAATAAATTCCTATGGACAATATCGATCGAAAAATTCTCTCCCTACTTCAAAATGACGCGAGTCTCTCGATCAATGAGATTGCCGGTCAGGTGAATCTGTCATCCACCCCCTGCTGGAAACGGATACGCCGCTTAGAGGATGAAGGGATTATCAAGAAAAAGGTCGCGCTGCTGGATTACGACAAGATTGGCGGTGGAATTATGGTTTTTGTTTCAATTAAAACCAATGAACACACCCAAGAATGGTTCAGCCAGTTCGTGGCGACTATCGACGAGATGCCAGAAGTTCTGGGGTTCTACCGGCTGGCGGGAGATGTCGACTACATGATGAAAGTTATGGTCCCCGACATTACATCCTATAACGACTTCTATATACGACTCATCGATCGTCTGCCGTTATCGAATGTTACGGCCGGCTTTGTAATGGAACAGATCAAAGACACGACAGAATTGCCGCTACCTCACTGACATTTAAGGCGTGCAGTCAAAAAGTTATAGTGTTCCAATTGAGTTGTTATCATGCAGAATTTGTCAGTTTATGTTTTCGGGGGTATCGAATAAGTTGAAGTAGCATGAGCGATCATACTCTCTCCCCCATCCAAGTAGACCTCAATTTCCCCGACCGCAAGCCGTTTTCCGATCTTGATCACACTGGCTACCGCCAGCAGATCACCCGGTTCAGGGCGTTGTAGAAAATTAATATTAAAGTTAGTCGTGACTGCGAGTTCGACAAGACCAATCTTAGTCAGAATAGCGACGTACAACGCATAATCGGCCAGACCCATAATCACCGGTCCAGAAATCGTTCCGCCAGGTCTAAGGAATGATTCCTGGTAGGGGGCACGTACGGTCGAAGTACCCGATCCCAATGAATCGACTCTGAAGCCATAATCAACAGCGAATGGCAACGATTCCAGCGTCAGCAATTCTATTTCTTCAACGGTGATATCGACCATTTCGGTTTACTTCCAACCTTTTTAAGAGTAACGTATGTTGCCGCAACATAAGCGGATACGCCAGATGAAACAATCACCTGAAATTTCTGAACAGACCGATGTCGTATTGTTGACAGAGAATGGTGATGGCATCACCACAGTTACGCTCAATCGTCCAAACCAGTATAACGCCCTGTCAGAACAGGTGTTGGCCGACATGCAG
Source organism: Gammaproteobacteria bacterium REDSEA-S15_B12 (assembly GCA_001629395.1). Lineage (GTDB taxonomy): Bacteria > Pseudomonadota > Gammaproteobacteria > Arenicellales > UBA868 > REDSEA-S09-B13. Next base: position 15,677 of record LUSG01000110.1, read on the forward strand.
TTGTTACTCGATCAGCTAAGCGAAAGGCATGACATCAAGGTGGTTATTATTGCAAGTACTGGGGATGCCTTCTGTAGCGGCCATGACCTTAAAGAAATGCGCGCGACACCGAACAAGGACTACTACCAGGATCTTTTCAGGCGTTGCAGCCTCATGATGATGACTATGGTTCGAATGCCTCAAACGGTCATCACCCGAGTCCATGGTACTGCGACCGCCGCCGGCTGCCAGTTGGTTGCAAACAGTGACCTCGCCGTTGCCTCGAGCACAGCACAATTCGCCGTCTCAGGGGTTAACCTTGGACTGTTCTGTTCAACACCCGGTGTTGCGTTGAGTCGTAACTTGTCCAGGAAACGGGCCTATGAAATGCTGATGACCGGAGAATTCATCGATGCGCCGACTGCGCTTGAATATGGGCTGGTCAATCGCGTTGTAGCCCCTGAGAGCCTAGACAAAACCGTGATGACGCTTGCGCAAAACATCGCACGAAAACCGGCGGAAACGCTTCGGCTGGGAAAGTCTTTGTTCTACCGGCAGCTAGAACATTCTCTGGAGCAGGCCTATCGCGATGCGGGTGAGATCATGGCCTGCAACATGATGTTTGAAGATGCGGGCGAAGGCATCGATGCTTTCATCGAGAAACGCGATCCCGACTGGTTAAACTCCTAGGGCTACAGCAGTAGATCAGCGGGCGAGGATCTCGTCCATCTCTGATTCAGAAAAACCCGCCTCAGCCAGGACTTGTCGGCTGTGTTCACCCAGTCTCGGATGATGCTGCCGAACAGGTAGCGGTTGTCGGTCCAATCGAAAAGCCGTGTCGAGCACCTCCAGTCGCCCTTCGCTGGGGTGTTCATAGGATCTAAAGAATCCAGTGGCTTTAAGATGAGAATCATTTCTCAAGTCATCCAGTCGGTTAACCGGTCCAGCCGGAATGTCGGCATCTCCCAACACATTCAACCATTCCTGCGTACTACGAGTACGAAGTACCTCTCCGGCCAGGCTGTAAAGAGTGTCGATGTTGTTTGAGCGGCTTGACAGAGAATCGAATCGGGGATCTGTCACCAATTCGACCTTGCCTGCCAGAGACCAGAAGCGTTGCCACTGGTCGTCGGTATAGGCGAGCATGCAGATATAACCATCTAGCGTGCTATAAGGGCGTCGGGAGGGTGACAAGGCCCGCGGGTAACCTGTATCCGTTACCTTCGGGTCGAAGATCGTGCCATGCTGATGCTCGAGCAGAGTATAGGCCACCATCCCCTCAAACATAGAAGTTTCCAGATAAACCCCCTTATCCGTGCGAAACCGTTGAAGCAACGCCGCGATCAACCCGGTACTGGCAAGTAGTGCTGCAGTTTTGTCCGCAACGATGGTCGGCATCAGTTCCGGTTCACCGCCTCGAGCCATGAAAGTGCCTGCAACGCCAGATTCGCCCTGTATCACATCATCAAAAGCCGGCCGTCCTCCATAAGGTCCATCTTCCCAGTAACCATGCAAGCCCCCATAGACGATCTTTGGATTGCAGGCCATGACAGGATCCGGCGCAAACCCCAAAGCAGCCATTTTCTGCGGCCTGACATTATGAACGATTGCATCTGCACTCTCGATCAGTCGCCACAATGCACGCTTTGCCGGTTCACGCTTGAGGTCCAAAACCACACTGCGCTTATTCCGGTTGCAACCCAGGTAAAGTGAAGACATGCCCGGACTTCGGCCTGGCCCCAGATGCCGGGTCAGATCACCCTCGGGGGGTTCGATCTTGATGACATCAGCGCCAAAATCACCCAGCATCTGCGTCGTGTACGGCCCAAAAATAACCGTAGTCAAATCAAGAACACGTAGATCTGTCAGTGGCAGCATCAGATTACCTGCTATGAAACCGGATGGTTGTGCGTTATGTGCAGTACTACTCTGGCACCGTCAGTATGACCGGGGCAGTTCCAGTACACGCTCAGCGATGTAGCACAAGATCAACTGTGCACTGACCGGTGCCAGTCTAGGAATCATAGCCTCCCGGAGTAGCCGTTCAACATGATATTCCTTGGCATAGCCCATACCGCCATGGGTCATAACCGATTGCGTTGCGGCACGGTACCCTGCTTCTGCACCTAGATATTTAGCGGCATTTGCCAGCGCCCCTGCAGGCTTTCCCGCATCATACAGACGTGCTGCCTCCATGCAGACCAGAAACGCAGACTGCAGATCCATCCAGTTCTCAGCCAACGGATGCTGAATCGCCTGATTCTGCCCAATGGGTCGACCAAAAACGACCCGATTACGAGCATAGTCCACAGCCCGGTTCAATGTCTGCACCCCAATGCCTAAAGCTTCTGCGCCGACCAGGATCCGCTCCGGATTAAGGCCATGAAGAATGTACTCAAAACCCCGGCCTTCTTCTCCGATCAGATCTTTTCTCGGCACAGGTAATTCGTCGATAAATACCAGGTTGGAATCCACCGCTGAGCGCCCCATCTTCGGGATTTCCCGTATCTCCACAAAACGTTTATCGAGATCTGTAAAAAAAAGAGACAGGCCATCTGTCGCACGCTGACACAGTTCTTTCGGCGTAGTCCGTACCAGCAGCATGATCTTATCGGCATGCTGTGCTGTAGATGTCCATATTTTCTGACCAGTAATGATATAGCCATCACCGTCGGGTCGGGCAAAAGTCTGGATACTACCGGTCTCTAATCCGGAATCAGGCTCAGTTACACCAAAACAGCATTTACTCCGACCTTGAATAAGATCTGGTAACCACGCACGTTTCTGCTCCTCGGAGCCATGGACCACAATGGGGTGCGGCCCGAATATGTTGATGTGAATTGCAGATGCCGCCGACATTCCACCGGGTGAATTGGCAACCGCATACATCATCAGCGCTGCTTCAAAAATACCAAGGTCTGCGCCACCCACTTGTTCGGGCATCGCGATGCCGAGCCAACCACCTTTGGCCATCTCGTCGTAAAACGAGTGGGGGAACTCACCAGCACGATCCAGCTGCAACCAGTAGTCGTCGTCAAACTGGCCAACGACCGCCCGTACGCTGTTTAGAATCGTGGTCTGAGATGTATCCAGTTCAAGCGCACTCGTCAAACAAACTGGTTCTGTCATTTCTATCCCGGTCCCATCCAATGGCGGCTGATAACACGGTAGACCCCGACCGTCACACAGATCGGCTGGGGCTATACTGTGCCAGTGTAATCAGGACAGTATAGGATGGTTTAGCAGAAATACTGAAACCCAATGACAGGAATGATGACAGTCTGGTGACACGAGGTATTGAAAAAGCCGTCAACTGGCCCTTTGGCAATTACATATTTAATTGTGACTGGGATATCATGGCCAGCACTACCAAGGCCCGGGAGCATGGATTTGAATCATTTGAGGACGGCGAACGCATGTTTTCACGACTACTGCCTGAAATGGCAGAAACACGCATGATCCCGCCGTTGTAGTCACTCAGTTTGAAAAAGATCATGAAGGAGAACCCTGTACGTGCATGACCTGGTGATTCGACACGCGAACGTCGTGGATGGGCTCGGTAACGATCCTGTTACTGCTGATGTTGCAGTCAGCAATGGACGGTTTACAGCGATTGGACACATCGTGGGTGAAGCAACCCGGACAGTCGATGCGGCAGGGCTCACACTGGCGCCGGGTATTGTAGACCTGCACACCCATTACGATGCTCAGATCACCTGGGATGCAACTTTATCTCCGTCTCCGTCACTAGGCGTAACCAGTGCAGTTATCGGCAACTGCGGGTTCGGGATCGTGCCTTCCCCACCGGCAGTGCGCGACCTTATTCTGAGAAACCTCTCCGTTGTGGAAGGTATGGACCTGGACTCTCTTCGCACCGGCGTCAACTGGTCATTTGAGAGCTTTGGTAGTTACATGGATGCGCTGCGCTCGATCGCGCCTTACATCAACGTCGCAGTACTGGCTGGACATTCCGTGATTCGCACAGCGGTGATGGGCGAAGATGCCTCCCGTCGAAGTGAGGCGACAACAGAAGAACTTTCGGCCATGTGTTCGATGGTTAGGGAGGCTATGGACCAAGGAGCCGTAGGTTTCGCGAGTTCCTATTCTCTGAACCATTCCGGCTATGCTGGCGTTCCTATGCCCTCAACCATTACACCGTGGTCTGAGTTCGATACACTGGTTGGTGCGATGTCTCAGCATGACCATGGCATCGTTCAACTTGCTTCTGGCATACGGACTGTGGATGAACTGGAAGAACTGTCAGTCAATCACAATAGAGCTGTATTCCAGTCCACAGGAATGGCCATGTTCAACGAACAGGAACCTGATCGGGCGATTCAGATCTTTGAAGCCTGTAAAGCTGCCAATTCAAGAGGGCAACAGGTTTACGTCCAGATTCCCTGTCAGCCATTGTCGTTCGATTTCACGATGGCGAACGCCTATCCGTTTTACAGTCACGATGCCTTCGGAGCTATAAAAGCCTGTCCTCCAGATGAATTAAAAAACATATTTTCTGATAACGATTTTCGTGACCGTTTCCGAAGCAGTCTGCAAAATCCCCGGCCAGGGATGATATTCCAGGGCAACTGGAATCGGGTTACGGTTGCTATACCGGCCTTAGAGAAAAATGCCCATCTTGCGAATCAGACCATTGAGTCGATTGCGCGCAATCAGGGTACTGACCCGCTCGATGTGATTATGGACTTGAGCCTCGAAGAGGATCTCAAGACAACCTTTATCGGACAGTTTCTGAACGTTGGCGATGATGGTGTCGCTGAGCTGCTGCGGCACGAGTCAGGCGTCGTATCACTCAGTGACGCGGGCGCACATCTGGTATTTATGTGTGATGCCGGATTTGGACTGCACTTTCTGGGCAAATGGGTTCGCGAACGGCGTGATTTCTCGTTGGCCCAGGCGATTCAGCGACTGACCAGTCATCCCGCAGATCTCTACGGCCTGATCGACAGAGGTCGAATTCAACCCGGTGCACACGCCGATATGATGTTATTTGATCCCGAAAAGGTGGGTGTTACCTCTGCAGAAAGAACCCACGACCTACCTGGTGGTGGCCCACGAACCATCCGCCGGCCCGTAGGCGTACACAGCGTTTTTGTGAATGGTATTGAGGTTTTTGACGGCAAAGACTACGTCGAGCACACCAGCGGCCCGGGACATATTCTCGATCGCTTTCAACTTTCCAAAAACAATCACTCAGCTTCAAACTGAAGGAGGCCCATGACCGCACTGACTCCAAACATCGCCGGACACCAGGACCTAAGCCAATTCGCATCTCGCTTTGTCGATGTCGAGGCATTGGCATGGCAGCCGTCTAAATTCGATGGCGTAGAATTCAAAACGCTGCTGATTGATCCAGACACCGGCATCCTCACCGCTCTGGTGCGGATGGCACCGGGTGCCATCCTACCCGACCACGAACACGTAGAAATCGAACAGAGCTATATTCTTTCCGGACGTCTGGTAGATGAAGATGGTGAAGTCACGTCGGGTAATTTTGTCTGGCGTCCCTCTGGAAGCCGCCATTCCGCTCACGCACCGGAAGGTGCACTGATACTCGCGATCTTCCTAAAACCCAATCGCTTCTATAACAGTGATGGCTCACAGACCGATATGCTGGGCCGTGACTACGACACCACATGGGGCTGAGCCGGTCACGGTATACCGTTATTTGTCAGTCAAAACCGGCTCGATGTTTAAATTATTCTTCTCGAGGACGCAGGTGACCCAACCAGTATTTCTCCCAGACCCGAAAGCCACGACTGATGAGAAACACCAGCACCATGTAGAACAGCATTGCGGTAATGAACCCTTCATAGGCCAAATAATAGCGTCCGTTCAACCAGCGACCCACACCTAAAATATCCTGCAGCGTGATCGTGCTGAGCACCACCGAACTGTGCAACATAAAGATCACTTCATTCGAATAGGCCGGCAGGGCCCGTCGGAAAGCGCTGGGCAAAACGATACGCCACATTAACTTTACGGGCGACATACCGCATGCCCGACCCGCTTCAACTTCGCCGTGGGGTGTGTTCTCAATGGCTCCACGAAGAAATTCGGTCGTATAGCCAGCCGTATTAAGACTGAATGCAATCAAAGCACACCACCAGGCACTAGAAAGAATTGGCCGCCACAAAAAACTTTCACGCACAAATTCAAACTGAGCAAGACCGTAGTAGATGAGATAGGTCTGTACTAACAGCGGTGTGCCTCGGAAAAAATAAGTAAACGCCCAGATCGGTCCATTGAACCAACGCATGCGGTAGGCCCGGGCGACTGCCAGCGGTACCGCCATTAGACCGCCAATCAGCAAAGAGAGAATTGTGATTTGAAGTGTAAGCAACGACCCATAGAGAAACTTGTCGATATGATCAGCGATGAGCATGAAATCCAGCGGCGAATAATTCTCGCTGACATGAACAAGATACTCCACAAATGTTCGCTCTGGCTGGGCCATAAGATTAATCCTGTCGCACACCTGCACTGTAGCGTCTGTCCAACCAACGCAGACCAACATCTGAAAAGGCCGTGAGCACCAGGTAGATAACCAGAACGGCAAACATGAATGTGAATGGTTCACGCACCGAACGGCCGGCGGTGGATGCATTCCACACCAGATCATGTAAGCCAATCACAGAGACCAGAGCGGTAGCCTTGATCAACACCAGCCAATTATTGGTAAAACTGGGTAGCGCGTGGCGTACCATTTGTGGCCAGGTAATACGACGGAAGATAGTGAGCGGTGTCATCCCACAGGAAATACCTGCCTCTATCTGACCTCTTGGGATAGCAAGAATCGCGCCACGGAACGTCTCAGTCATATAGGCACCAAATACAAACCCTATCGACCCAACACCGGCTGTAAACTGGTTAATCTCGATGTAGTCCCAGAACCCTGTGACTGAACCGAGGTCGTTGAAAATCTGCTGTCCGCCGTAGAACAGCAACATCATCAGGACAAGATCGGGCACACCGCGAACCAGGGTGGTGTAAGCATTGGCGAGGCGTCGTGAAACAGGATTTTTTGCCAGCTTAGCCGAGGCTCCTGCAAGGCCCAACAACACTGATAACAGCAAGGAACCGATCGCCAGCTGGACTGTCACCAGCGTACCCGACAACAGTAGTGCCCGGTACTCCCAGACCGACTCCATAATGTAATTTAGAAAAGTGGGACGGGCCCATCAAAGGGGCCCGCCCAGAGTAACGTCAGCGCAATTGACTTAGTCGGCGCCGTAGATATCGACTGCGAAGTACTTGTCGTTCATATTTTTATAGGTACCGTCTGCCCGTATGTCTAGAATAATTTTGCTGAGCGAATCGCGCAGTGCCGAGTCTTCCTTACGAACTGCAAATCCAGCACCAACGCCTTGACACTCGACATCATCAATCGCGCCGCCCAGAAAATCAAAACCCTTCCCTGCTTCAAGAGCTAGAAATCCCTCATAGGCCTGCAGTGAATCAGACAACTGGGCATCGAGTCGACCCGATGCAAGATCCTGCCACACTTCTTCCTGGGTTCCATATAGAACCAGTTCAGCACCGGGGTAGAGTTTTTCGGCAGAACACTGGTGGGTTGTGGCCCGCTGCACACCCAGACGCTTACCATTCAGCCCCGCAGCAGTGCCTTCAAACCCCGGATCCTTTTTGGCAACCAGCTTCGCAGGTGTGTTGTAGTACTTGATGGTAAAGTCGATCTTTTTCTTGCGTTCTTCAGTTATTGACATCGATGCGATGATGGTATCGAACTTCTTAGCCAATAGTGCTGGAATCATCCCATCCCACTCTTGTTCTACCAGTACACATTCTCTTCCCAGTCGCTTGCAGACTTCATGCGCAAAGTCGATATCAAAACCTTTGAGTGTGCCATCAGACTCTTTCCATGAAAATGGCGGATAAGCACCCTCAACACCGACTCGAAGCGCATCACCAGCATATACAGTGCTCCCTGCCAACAAGAGCGTTCCCGCAATAAATACGTGAATTAATCTCCTTAGTTTCATTACCCTAATCTCCTATTTCTCGTGGTGGTTTGTCCCCATACATTCTAAAGGGATTATTTCTTGCGACAAGCGTTCAGTGCACCGCATTCGATAGAAACTGTCGGAACCGGTCTGAATCAGGATTGTCGAACATTTCTTGTGGGGTGCCTTCTATTTCAATCAATCCTTCGTGGAGAAAAATCACTTTGTTTGAGACATCCCGGGCAAAGCCGACTTCGTGCGTCACAACGATCATTGTTCGCCCTTCATCTGCCAATGAACGCATTACCCGGAGCACCTCGCCGACCAGTTCTGGGTCGAGTGCGGAAGTTGGTTCGTCGAACAACATCACTTCGGGCTCCATTGCGAGTGCGCGGGCAATCGCTGTGCGCTGTTGCTGCCCACCGGAAATGTGTGCCGGGTAGTAGTCCTTTCGGTCATACATCCCCACTTTGTTCAAAGTGGCTTCGGCCTGCTCATGCGCCTCGGACCTGGACATTTTCAGCACATGGACCAGGGCTTCTGACACATTTTCCAGCACCGTCATATGCATCCAGAGATTAAAACTCTGGAAGACCATTCCCAATCGGGAACGCAGTCGGATAACCTGTTGCATATCCTCTGGAATCGGGTTGTTTGACTTATCACGAGTCATACCTATGGTCTCCCCGTGTATGGTCACCGTACCGGCATCAGGAATCTCCAGCAGGTTGATACAACGCAGGAACGTGCTCTTGCCAGAACCCGATGAGCCCAGCATAGAAATCACATCACCAACGGCTGCCTCCAAGTGAACCCCTTTTAACACCGACTCAGTACCAAACTGCTTGTGCAGATCAGTCACCTTGAGCGCTGGAACGTTTGTGTTATCCAAGTGGCAATGCTTCACAGTTTTTAGGTGTTATCGACACGGTAACAGGGATTGTTTGCAAAATGTAGTACCGCATCCCCACACCGGTTCTGACAATTACCGATTTCGGCAACAATCATCTGCATCATACCGATACCCGATCCAGATATCGATAGTGAATAGACTCGGTAATGTGCTGAGATTCAATATACTCAGACGCCGACAGATCGGCTATGGTCCGGGCGAGGCGTAGGATGCGATAGTACGCTCTGGCAGAAAATCGCAACGTACGCATCGACTCAATTAGAAACTGATGTGCGTCTGGATTGAGCTGGCTTCTCTTTTCAAGCACATCGGTAGCCACCCTCGCATTGATCTCCCCAAATCGGGAGTACTGTGCTGCCCTGGCATGCTTAACGCGACAGCGAACAGTAGAACTCGACTCACCACAGGGGATCTTCGGGTTAAGCGCGGCGGAATCTACCGGGCCGAGATAAATCTGTAAGTCTATCCTGTCAATTAACGGCCCGGAGATTCGATCCATGTAACGTGTGATCCGCTGTGCAGTACAACGGCAACGACCTGAAGGATCGCCATAATAACCGCACGGACAGGGGTTCATCGCTGCCACAAGTTGGAAACGGCTGGGATAGCAGACTGTCCGGCGTGCCCGGGAAATCGTGATGGAGCCCTGTTCCAGTGGCTCTCGCAGCTGGTCCAGTACTCGCTTATCAAACTCGCAGAATTCATCCAGAAAAAGAATTCCATGGTGCGCAAGAGATACTTCGCCAGGTAAAGCTTTAGCACCGCCGCCCACCAAGGCCACGGCAGAGACACCATGGTGCGGAGTACGAAAGGGTCTATTC
>LUSG01000111.1 GCA_001629395.1 Gammaproteobacteria bacterium REDSEA-S15_B12
CATAAAGGGCAGTCACCGACGCAGGATCAATTGCAAGATATAGATCGCTGTAGGGGGAATAATATTTCCAAAGCCCAATCTGGCGAAAGATTTGATGTAGACGCTTATGACTTTGAGTGCGCGAAGGAGGTTCTGGGTCCTGCGACTACGAATCTACTTTTCCATAAAGGGCAGTCACCGACGCAGGATCAATTGCAAGATATAGATCGCTGCAGGGGGAATAATATTTCAAAACACTCGCCACCCGGTAATAATGTCGATTTGTTACCATCAAGTGACCCCGCGGGACCAAAGAGGCGAATGGTGAAAAGGTCACCACTTCCCGAAGGAGTCATATCAGCGGCACTTAAAACTGTCCAACTGCCTAATGCTAACAGGGAAGAAGCAAAAGCTTCTGGTTGCGAGGTTTTTGAGGGAAACGACTGTGCTGAAATTCGTTGGGAACCTGTGAATGATCTTCGCGCAGGTTCATTTACTTCGATCAAGATTGCACCATCGAATCCGGATGTAATTTACGCAGGAGTCGATTCCAACGATATGTCACTCTACAAAAGTGAAGATGGCGGAGTGACCTGGCGGCTCGCCCACATTACAGGTCATACAATGAGTGTAACGGTCAGCCCAAACGATGCGGACTTAGTGGTCTACAGTATTCTTGAAGGCCCTATGCAACGGACCACAGATGGCGGTTCTAGTTGGAACCCTGTCGATACAGGTGATACTGTTGTGAGAAGAGTGGAAGCAACGAATATGGGCGCAAACTTGTTCACAACTGTAGTCTTTGCCCCGGATAATGAGAATATTGCCTACTCGGCAACCGTAAGCGGAATGCATCGAAGTGGCACGGACCGTGGACCAGTGCCTATTTACGTCAGTCGTGATGGTGGAGCCAAATGGAAAGTGGCAGGAACTTGTGAAACCTGCGGTGGAGTGATAACAATGGCAGTTGAGCCAGGTGACTCCAACGTCGTTTGGGCTGCTACTAACAACGGTGTGCAAGTCAGCCGAGACGGCGGTAAGACGTGGAGTGGTAATCTGATTGAGGGCTATACCCGTCGTTCTGACTCTTATGGAATTGCACTCCGGCCGGGCGATCCCGATACAATTTTACTTGCAACTTCCGAATCCGGTATGTTTCGAAGTACCGATGGAGGGGCGACGTGGACGCAAGCCAATACCGGCCTTGGTACACAAGAACTTCACCAGGTTACTTTTGCCGACAGCAATTCGGATGTGGCCTACGTAGCTACACACGAGGGTGTTTATCGAAGTGATGATGCTGGACAGACTTGGGTCTCTCGAAGTCGGGGATTGCAATATCTATTTTCGACACCAATAGCAGTTGATCCCCGAAATGAGGACATCGTTTTTGTCGGTTCCTCATCAGAGGTATTTACAATGCATCCTAGCCATTTTAATGCTGGTTTGCATGAAGGACAAGGTCTTTATAAGAGTACAGACGGTGGTCTAAACTGGTTTAGGAGCGACGAAGGAATTGACGAAGCCAAATTAGCACAGATGGGTACACACCCCTTACTGCCTTTCAATCTGTGGGCTGATGGAGAGTCGGGACGAGGTGCATTTTTTACACCAGATGCCGGAGATACTTGGTTATTTACTGCAAATCATGCTAGCCACTATCCAATGGTATTTGCGTTCTCCCGGTCTTTTCCAACCGCGATTTATCTGACGAGCTGGCAGAATGATGGAGAATTAATGGTTACTACGGACGCGGGCTATAACTGGCCTGATCTCGCTCCACAGGTCGCCGCTGGAATCAGCGAGAAGACAAAATCCCTTGGTCTTTATGAAGATGAAAAACGTCGATGGCTTCACCTACATGGTCTTGCGATTGCCGAAACTGACCCAAATATCATCTATGTTGGATCAGTGCATGACACGGTTTATCCCGATGTTGACTTCAACCTCAAAGGGACTCACATTTTCAAATCCACCGATGGTGGAAAAACATTTCTTGAAATGAGTGATGGTTACCCAATCGAAACCCGTACTTCCATTAACGCAATCGTTATTCACCCGACAGACCCGAACATCGTCTATGCGATGACCTCTTTGCATGAGTCAGAAACTGCAATTGGGATTTACAAATCAGTAGATGGTGCCAAAACTTGGAGTTCCTCAAACAACGGACTTGATCCATATACCAATGATTTGCAATTAGATCGCACAGATCCAGACACTCTCTACGCGGCTACAGAAAGCGGCATCTATAAGACCACAAATGGCGGTCAAAATTGGAATCGATCATCGAACGGAATACCTGAAAAGATGCCCGTCATTGATTTGGCGATTGATCCGTTGAATCCACTGATGTTGTATGCGATTACACCGGAACACGTATATCGAACGAAGAATGGTGGCCAGAACTGGTACACGGTCGATTTAGGTTTACCGCTGCTTTCCAAAAAGGAAATTACTTCCGCGCAGTCACAACTTATGGCAGAGTTACAACTGGATCGAACGAAAACGGGCCACTCTAACTACGGCAGCACGTTTGCGCAGGATCGGACCCTTGAAATCGATGCAACGGGTCGCGTACTTTATGTTGTGGTCAAAACAAAAGGTTCAGATATGTATGGACCAGAATGGAATAAGGTTCGTCGGTTATACCGGGCAGTATTACCACCTCTGATACCAGTTGACTATACATTTGAAGTCAATAGCGCACCGTTAGTCATGCGTTCAATTTCCCACATATATGATGTAGTGTTTGAAGAGAGAATCAAAGAGTTGCGATTTACAGCAGCGGGCCCAAAGGGTGTCGAAAGTGAAACGGAAATAAACATTCCCAGTTCATTATTTTCACCTCCGTATGTTGTGAAGATTGTTAATCAGGAAGTACCCATCTTTTCTGCTTCGAATTCAGTCTCATTCAGACATTATCATAATGGGAAAAGTCAGGTCGTTATAAGCGGTAGGTAACGATATGGTTTGTGGTGAAGAGTGAACATTTTTCGACTTAGTATTAATTCAGTCGTCCAGAAACTCATTGTAGTTCTAGCTTTTTTTCCTGGAGTAGCCGATGCGCATGGAATAGAATTTTATTATTTCCTCCCAATTCCTTTAATTAACTATCTAATTGCCGCCTCTGCAGCAATCGCACTCACATTTGTTGTAAGCAGCTTGTTTGTTCGTGGCTATTCGTCAGACCACCAATATTGGCGGATCAATATCCTCAATTGGAGATTCGGTAAGCTGATCACCCATTGGTTTGTTATTTTTTTGATAAGACTGCTTTCTGTTACCTTGTTCGTGCTAGTTATTTCAGCGGGTTTAATTGGCGATCAACATCCAATTAGCAATATTGCTCCGATCTTCGTTTGGGTAATCTGGTGGGTTGGAATGGCTTACATATGTGCACTTATAGGTAACCTTTGGTCGGTCGTTAATCCATGGAAGATAATTTTTGAATGGGCCGAAATTATATATATGAGATGCGCTTCTGGTGAAAGACTTTCACGCCAATTAAAATATCCAAAGAATTGGGGTGTTTGGCCTGGAGTTATTCTGTTTTTTTGCTTTGCCTGGATCGAAAACGTATATTCGAATTCAGTTGTTCCCAAAGAAATTGCATTGCTCGCTCTAAGCTATTCACTGATTACATGGACAGGGATGTTCTTTTTCGGTAAAGAAGTGTGGTTGCGCCGCGGTGAAGCGTTCTCAATTGTTTTTAACCTTTTTGCGAAGTTCTCACCTCTAGAAATTCGAATAGCAAATCCTGAAATTTGTTCTCAATGTACACTCGAATGTCGACGCCAGGATGGAGTGTGTGTGGATTGTAGTGAATGCTTCAATCGGGCGTCTTTTGTCGACCGACAGTTGAATCTTAGGCCATACGCGATTGGGTTGCTTCGAAAAGAGGAAACCTCCTTCTCGATGATGGCATTTGTACTTCTTATACTCTCAACCGTCACATTTGACGGCTTTATTTCAACACCGACGTGGATGAATATTCAGAATATTTTTCTACAATTTTTCTCCGAGATATCAATTGTTGCGAGCTTAGGTTTTGTTGCCTTCTATATTGTCTTTATTTGCATATATCT
>LUSG01000112.1 GCA_001629395.1 Gammaproteobacteria bacterium REDSEA-S15_B12
CCGGCGCGATAAACGAACGAGTTGCCGTCAACGGTTCGTTCAGTGCATTGCTGTGCTGAGGCAGATCACAAGACCACTCGATACCGTCCTGTCTTGCCAGCGTCTGGGCGGTAGCAATCACCAGATCCGGAAAAACGATGAAAGCTGGCCTCAGGCACACCACCTCGAGATGACCTCGACGGGCAAAACATTGCCCTACAGTCTCAGCCACCTGTTTGCTCAAACCGTAAGCCTGCCGTGGACGGCACGGATGAGTTTCATCAATCGGCAGATAGTCCGGCAGGATATCGTCACCGATTCCCAGTGCAGCAACGCTGGAACACAGCACCACACGCTGAACATTGGTCTTTTCGGCCGCTTCCAGCACATTCCATGTCCCTTGAACGTTGATCTCAAAAAACGCCTGCTCCGTCGCTGACACTGCTGCGTCAAGCGCTGCGAGATGAATCACCATATCTCGGTCGGCCATCGCAGATTGCAGACTCTCTCGATCAAGGATATCGGCCTGGATCTGATCAACATCGCTCCCGCAGCCTACCTTGTCGAAATTGAGCACATCAAAACCCTGGGCCACAAGCGCCGTGTGTACATAACGGCCCAGCCGCCCACTTCCTCCTGTGAGGAGAACGCGGTTCATTCTTGATCGAGCAATGCTCTGGCGACCCTTGACCGGAATGCTGCCGTACCCTGCTCCCATACCGGCGATATGTCTGAGGCACGCGATGCTGTTGGTGAATGGGCAGCAGCCTGTAGGTCCTCAAGCACTTCAATATCCTGATTCATGATCTCGCACCAGGCCTCGGCTGTGCGCTGGCGCTCATCGGCCAGTTTCGGATCGGTTGCATCTTCATCAATAAAATAAAAGTTTAGATGCTCGGTACAGCGAGCCGGACCATCTGGTTCTATCGCAACCATCATCATGTGGCGTGGCTGTAGTTCGATCAGGGTATTCGGGTACAACGCAAGGATATCCTGGGAGACCTGTTGGGCATCGGATAGCCGATCAAATTGACGTAAGTGCTGACCCGATGATTTTGGCTTGTCTGCAGCGCCGGTGGTGTAGCAGATCCCAAATACCGTGTCATCGATATTAACGTCTGTAAAACGCCGAGCAGCAGCAACATCGCCGAGCTGCGGATGGACCATGGGCAGGTGATATGTATCCAGGTAATTCTCGATAACAAACTTCCAGTTGGCATCGGCCGTCAGAGTGCGTTGCTGGCCTAAACTGAAACGGGATAAATCATAGCTTTGCCAGCGCGAAGTCAGCGGCGCTACAAATTGTTCGAACTTAGGAGCTTTCCCGTCAATGTTCACGAATACCTGGTCCAACCAGACAGCAACGCGTACAGGTTCCAGTCCATAGTGTTGTGGATCAAAATCAGCCGGTGCGCTACGGTCGCCGGTCTTCCAGTGCGGGGTACCGCGCAACCCCCCGTCCATTCCATAAGCCCAGCCGTGATACGCGCAGTGCAATAGCTTTTCGCCCTGGCATGGCGCCCGCAGCACTCGCGCACCACGATGACGACAAACATTATGGAAACCCCGAATACACCAATTTTCATCTCGTAGCAGAATCAGCGGCAGACCAGCCACAGTCACGGGAATCGCATCACCTGGACCGGCCATCCGACTGGCACTGCCGGTATTAACCCAGCTATGGGCGAACAGGACATCGTTTTCCCGCTCATAAAGCACAGGATCATGGTACGCGGCGTACAACTGTTCCTGCTGTGATCTCACCTGCAACTCCAACGCTGTAGCTCAGGACGGTGGTCGTTTTCCACGAGATTAACGTTCACGCGCCCGGGCCCGTGCCGCATCACCAAACGCTTCAAACAATCGCCGTGACAGTGTATGACTATTCGGCTCCCATTCGGCATGCCACTGTACACCCACGGTGAAAGTTGCATCGTCTTTTAGACGTATCCCCTCAATCAAGCCATCTTCCGATACGGCTTCTACCGCGAACCTATCAGCCAGGCGATCGATCCCCTGTCCATGCAATGAATTGACTCGAATATCCGACTCACCGGCGATTCGGGCCAGACTGCCACTCAACGTCACCCGGTGACGCAGCTTAAATATTTCCTCAATCGTAATATCCTCGTTTCGCGGCATGCGGTGGTCGTCTTTCCCCTCGACCAGATGAACCCGGTAGTGCAGAGACCCCCCCATTGCAACGTTCATCTCCTGAATCCCCCGGCACATACCGAAAATCGGCACGCCTTTGTCGACGCAGCTTCTAACCAACAGTAATACCGTCTCGTCCCGACCTGGATCTATCGGCTCATCGTCGGGGAAAGGTTGTCCTGAAAAATGGTGTGGCTCGACATTGGCACGACCACCCGGCAGAACCAAACCATCGAGACGGTCGGCAAGGCGGTCGCAGTCATAGTAATCCTTGACTCCGGGTAACAGTAAAGGCTCACAGTTTGCAAATTGTGAGACCGACCGCACAACCGTCTGGCCAGTGCCGTGTGCGGCATAGCGGCCATTGGCCACTTCCATCAGGCTGGCAGCAATACAAACTAAAGGTTCAATATTGTGTGTCATGCATTAAAGACATCAGTTCAAGCGGTTCACTGTAGTCCCAAACAATGTGCCTAAACATAACATGTAGGCCCTGACACTGCCTCTTCAGCATCGTAGGGGTTCACATTCAAACCCCGGTCACAACCCAACAAAACTCAGCCTTGCAGATCGCGAACAAGTGCCGCTTGCGTGCTAGTCGAAACCTGCATAGCGTACCCGTACGCCGGATGATCAATCCCGATGAGTAGTTTTTCACTGGCTCGAAGGGCGCTGATCATCTGCTCAGTGAGTTCGAACCGCACAAAATGTACCGCTGAGGTTTTGTCAGCGGTCTCACGATCGAGATCCTCGTTCGCGATTGGTGTAACACGACTCAGATCCCCGACCGCAAGCCACAGGGCTGTTTCGATCCCGATCAACCGCTGCAATTCTGCACGACGTTCCTCGATGTCGGGAAATTCGATCATCATGGTTGCCTTAAGGTTACTACCGTCAGGAATCAAAGGGTTATAGGCATCGAGTTCTTCCTGGATTTTCTCTGCCTCAAAGATACGTTCCAGCCGCAGCATCTCCTGGATCTGGTACTGCATAGTCAGAGCGTCTTCAAAATAAAGAGTTACGTTGGGACCGATGGCCACTCGTCGCTTGTTCTTGTGCGACATTACCCGCGTGCGAAAACCCTCACGCTCATTCGCGTATTGTTCCAGAGTCATCAGACTCGCGGGTGTCAGTTTGTCCACGATCCGGGCCGGTCTATATACCGTAAGCCCTGCGTAACAGCGCTATGGGGTGGACAGCCTGACTCCTGTCATCGACACCGTTCGCGAGGTGCTGACCTGCAATCGGGCAATCACTGCCGTAGTAGTCCGGCTGCAGTTGCTGAATTCGATTCATCACAGGTCTGCCAATTTTCATAGCTTTATCGAAGGTCTCTGTCTTAACGCCATAGGTTCCATCATGTCCGGAACAGCGCTCCACAACTGTCACTGCAGTGTCAGGTATCAGACTCAATACATCACGGGTTTTGGGGCCGATGTTCTGGACTCGCTGGTGACAGGAGGCCTGATACAGCACATCGCCCAGGCTTTCAGAAAATTCTGTATTCAGCTGTCCAGCTGTATGACGGAACATCAGATACTCGAAAGGATCGTAAAAGGCTTTCGCAACCCGGCTGACGTCCGGATCATCCGGGAACATCAGTGGCAACTCCTGCTTGAACATCAGCACACAGGACGGCACCACCGCAACAAGGTCCCAGCCATCGTCTACCAGCCGCGCCAGCGTTGGGATGTTCCTGTCTTTGGCGCGCTGTACAGACGCTAGATCACCCAGTTCAAGCTTGGGCATTCCACAACACCACTCCTTCTCGGCAATTGTCACGGTGACCGAATTGTGCTCGAGAACTGCAACCAGGTCGTCGCCCAGGTCCGGCTCGTTATAGTTGCCGTAGCAGGTGGCGAACAGCGCGACCTTACCGCTGGTCGGACCGGCTGCCACCACTTGAGATTCGTCGGTCAGGCTTCTTTTCCCCAACCGTGTTCTCAACGAATCCGATTCATAGGGTGGAAGGCGGGCATCCGCGTGTATTCCGCCCACGGTTTGCATGATTTTTCGAATCGCTCGGGATCGGTTGGCCGTGTTCACAATGACCGAAATACCCGGCAAACCGGCTGCTTTCCCGACGCTATCCGTACTGCTGAGAACGCGATCCCGCAGCCTGGTACCTCTTTTCCGAAAACGGGTGGCCTTTGCCCGCAGCATAAGATGTGGAAAATCAATACCCCACTCGTGCGGTGGCACATAGGGGCATTTGGTCATATAACACAGGTCGCACAGATAGCACTGGTCAACCACTTTCCAATAGTCAGCCTGATCAACGCCATCAATCTCGAGGGTTGAGGATTCATCGACCAGGTCAAATAACGTTGGGAAGCTATCACATAAAGAAACACAGCGACGGCAACCGTGGCAGTGATTGAAAACCCTTTCGAGTTCCGTAAAAAGATCGTCCTGGCTGTAAAAAGCCGGGTTCCGCCAGTCTATGGGATGTCTGGTCGGTGTCTCAAGACTGCCTTCTCGAGGGGCCGTCACCTTTTCATCTGAACCAAAGCGGCTGTGCTACGGGAGACAGCATGCCAAACCGTCTCCCGCTGACTGCTTAGTCGCCCAGTGAGTCCAGCGCCTTCTGAAACCGGTTAGCGTGAGAGCGTTCAGCTTTTGCCAGGGTTTCAAACCAGTCCGCAATTTCATCAAAACCCTCATCGCGGGCCGTCTTGGAC
>LUSG01000113.1 GCA_001629395.1 Gammaproteobacteria bacterium REDSEA-S15_B12
GTTTTCTACGCTCCATTGGTTCAGCACTCGGCGGTAGTTTTTTTGCGTCGTCAGGAAGATTGTCGTGTATCGAAGCCATAATTACCCAACTGCGGATGGGTTCGCGGTAATAACGCGGGAGTGCAGCCCAGGCTTTAGCCAGTGCCAAGGCTTCTTCTGGTAGATCAGGGCCGGTATAGGCGGCAGCGCCTGCATAGCGTGGGCCATTTCCACTCGCAAGCCATTCTGTGTTGACGCGTAACCAGTCTGCGATGAGCTCAAGCCGGTAGCGTCGTGGAAAAGCAGATCCTTCCAGATATTTACGGGCGGTGGTGAGGCTCTTGGCGCCGGCCTCTCGGCGAAGCGGTTCGATTTCGACTGGAAAGCGTGACCAGCTGCCAGCACGAGCTGAATAGCCAGATTCAATCATGGCATCGATGAGTCTTTCAGAGAAGCCCTGGTAGGCGCTACTGTTCATGAGAATCTCCGGTCGGTTGGGTATGGGAATGTGCGTTGCTGGTTCTCTCGATTATTTTATCACTAAAAAAGACAAACTAGCTTGTAATTAGTGATAAATAGGTAAGTTAGCGAACACGACCTAGAATATCCCTCTAGAAATCGATCAGACTCTCAATTGAGCGTCTCTACCCCCAAGCCTTAACTGGATAAATAGGATGAGTCAGGTTACCCGCGGTGTAACAGAAACCCAGGATGCACGGCAGCTGCGCCGTCGCTTGCGCCTGGGCGAGGTCCTGGTGAGTGAGGGCCTCACCAGTGAGGCTGAGATTCATGTTGCACTGAGTCAGCAAAAAAAGCAGAAAGGTAAACGCCTCGGTGAAGTACTGGTGGAACTGGGTATGGTTGAGGAGAGCGCCATCGCCAGAGTCCTGGCTAACCGATTGGGGTTGCCATTCATTGATCTAGACAGTACCGACATCGAGTCTGAAGCGCTTGCAGAGATTCCGGCCAGAGTGATCCGCGAACAGCAGGTATTTCCGATTAGGGCAGACGTTGAAACGCTTACAGTGGCAATGGGAGACCCGCTGTCGACTGAGGCAATAGATGCCGTTCGTTTTACCTGTAAGAAACGAGTGGTCGAGGTGGTTGCAACACCTACTCAATTAAAAACATATATCGCCGACCGGCTATCTACACAAGAGAGCAGTGAAGATTTTGAGACGTACTTGCGGTCGCTCGGTGGCAGTGGTGCTGACGGTGACGCCGAAGACGATGATGATGTTATCAAACTGGTAAACCGATTTATCGTCGATGCGGTTCGCGACCGTGCATCGGATATACATATCGAGCCGTATGGTGAAAAGCAGGATCTCATCGTCCGGTTTCGGGTAGACGGACAACTCAGAAATTACCGTCGTATTCCATCGGAGTATCGGGAACGTATCGTAGCCAGGATGAAGATCATGGCAAGACTTAACATCGCAGAGCGGCGCTTGCCACAGGACGGCAAGATCCGATTTAAGCTCGGAGAACGCGAGATTGAACTGCGTATGGTTACTGTGCCGACAGCCGGGGAAGATGAGGATGTGGTACTGCGTATCCTGGCGGGGTCTGGGGCTTTGCCATTGAGTGAGATGGGGCTCAGCCCAGAAAACCTACAAGCAGTAGAAGCGTTGGTGCGACGGCCTTATGGACTGCTGCTGGCGGTAGGGCCGACAGGTTCAGGTAAAACGACGACACTTCATTCTATGTTGGCTCAAATTAACGACGTTAAGAAAAAGATATGGACGGTAGAGGATCCGGTAGAAATTACCCAACCGGGCTTACGGCAGTTGCAGGTACAACCGCAGATTGGGTTGACGTTTGCGTCGGCTATGCGATCGTTTCTGCGAGCAGATCCAGATGTCATTATGGTTGGTGAAATGCGAGATGAAGAAACAGCGCATATGGGGATCGAAGCCTCTCTGACAGGTCATATGGTGCTCTCTACATTACACACCAACACGGCACCCGAAACGGTGACCCGGCTGATCGATATGGGTATGGAGCCATTTTCTTTCTCTGATGCCTTGTTGGGCATTCTTTCACAGCGATTGGCTCGGCAGTTGTGTGGAAAATGCAAAGTACAGTATGACGCAACACCCGATGAGGCAGATGAGTTTAGGCGTTATATCGGGGTAGAAGCGGTAGAACAGGCAACCACTGGCGGTTTCTTGAAATTGTGGCGAGCAGACGGCTGCGTAGAGTGTGAGAAAACTGGTTATCGAGGCCGTCTCGCTCTGCACGAGCTGCTGGTGAATAACGATGAGATACGCGCTGCGATTCAAAGAAAAGCCACAACAGGAGAGATCCGAGATTTAGCGCAGCAATCGGGTATGCGAACGTTGCTCCAGGATGGGGCGGCTAAGTGCTTGGGGGGTCATACTGACCTCAAACAAGTTCTGGCAGTTTGTAGCCGTTAACACTTCAGATGTTATGCTAAAGGGTTAGATTCGATATAATTTACTTTAAGCGAGAGGCTGATAGAAAACTCCCGCACGGCTTAAACTAATTTGTGGTCAAAAAAGGAGAAAATTGATGTCAAGATTCTTGGTGGTACTGGTGTTGGCAATTTTTTCGATTGCGGCAATAGCTGACGATATTTCAGCCGAAGACAAAGCAAAGGCCCAACTGACGCTCGCAAAGTGGATGAAGTCACGATCTGATGATAAAGGCCGGTTTCTTTTTGTCGATCGGCAGACTAATGACCTGATGGGTGGCTATAGTGCGAACGTTCACCCGATGATTGTGCCTTACAAAGATGGCACCGTTTTCGTGTGTTCGGAGATTGTCACTGATAATGGTGACCGAGTGACGGCGGATTTTCTTACCGTCAAAGTCGGCGATGATTACAAGATCGTTGAAGTCATCATGAACAATCGGGATAGCGTCAAGAAAATGATGGGTATGTAGTCTGCTTGAGTTTCGCGGCCAGTCGTCGAACGATGATTGGCCGCGAACCCTCTGTCTTAATTCTAATGCGCCTTGGGATCTTCCTTAAGTTTGTGCTGTATTTCGTGCTGCTAGCCGTCGCATTGGGGGCTGGCGGATTATTGATGTATAAAGGCTATCGGGCCGATCACTACGAAGGTGTTGCGTCTGCGCAACTAGCGACTGCTGTCGTGGGCAGTGCTACTGTTTTAGATCAGGCGATAGTCAGGGGTGAACAAGAAGCAAGAGAAGCGTTATCGTTATTCTCAATGTTTCCATTTGTATTGTGTGTTGAGATTCAGCCAGCTCAGGGAGCAGATTTGCGCTGGCCACCACTGCCTTGTGAGATCGTTAAAGAAGAAAAATATCCCCTTCACTATGGAAACATACTATCTGGTGGCGGCGGACTGACCTTCTATGTCAGCAGTGAATGGATTCAGGAGCAGGTCGATCGGGAACTGTACATCGGCTTTATTGCGCTGGCGATTTTTCTGTTGTTATTTGTGGTAGGGAGTGGACTTTTGTTCCATCGCATAGTTGGACATCCGGTTGGGTATTTGATCCGAAGTCTCCGTGACATTTCACAGGATCTCACCAAACAGGAGTTGATCCGCAAGCTCACCCGGGATGAAATTGGTGAGCTGACCGATGCGTTAAATGGCTTACTGCAGCGTATCCGGACATACCAGGCTGAACTGGTTCGACTAGCAAGCACCGATGGGCTAACAGGCATCTTTAATCGACGAACGTTTTTTGCGAACGGCGAGGAGTTAATAAAATCACACCCACAAGGCGTCTATTTCCTGCTGATAGATCTTGATCATTTCAAGACCGTCAACGATACCTATGGCCATGCTGTGGGTGATGTCGTGCTGGAAAAAGTTGGGGGATTATTGCAGGGATCGATGCGGACCAGTGGTACCCGCCTACCGGATATTGTCGGCCGGCTCGGAGGTGAGGAGTTCGGCATATTGATGTCTGCAGATAGCATCGATGATGCTGTTTCAGTTGCCGAGAGATTACGTCAGACGATTGAAAGTACACAGGTAGGAATCGGCGATGTGTCAATTTCAATTACCGGTTCTATCGGTCTGGCCAGACCGGCCGTTGGGGATAGTCTTGATGATCTGTACCAACGGGCAGATACAGCATGTTATCGGGCCAAAAACAATGGTCGAAACCGCGTGGAAGCAGCTGGCTAGATTGTCAGAAAACGTACACCGTTGGTGTGGTGGATTACTATTCGCTATTGCTTTAGATAGGTATCGGCATTGTGTTGGGAAAGAATTTTGGGGGATGGTTGATCTGGGTCATACCAAGGTCTCTAGTTAGGCGCTATATCGGGTCCGAACGATATGGCATCGTCGAGTTGGGTAGACCTTATCCTGCTTGCTGTCAGTGTTTGATCGAGGTTTTGATGCGAATTGTGACTACTAAAGGATCTTCAAGTTAAATGGCGAAAATTAAGAATGATCTGTTAACAGGGCAAGCCTTTCTAGACAGTGTTCGTGATGGGCGGGAGGTCTGGTACGCGGGAGAGAGGGTCAAAGATGTTACGACTCACCCAGCTTTCAGAAACAGTGCCCGAAACATTGCGCGTCTTTACGATTCACTACATGACACTGCACATCGCGAACAACTGACGAGAACGGATAAATACGGTATTTTGACCCATAAGTTTTTTGCGCCCAGCTACACCGCGGAAGAACTTCTGGAAGCGCGGGATGCCATTGCGCTTTGGCAGCGTATGACTTATGGCTGGATGGGGCGTACACCAGACTATAAGGCTGCATTTATGGCCCAATTGGCAGAGGGGTTTAGTTTCTATGAGCCCTTTGGTGAAAATGCCTTGAACTGGTATCAAAAGTATGCCGCACAAGGTTTGTTTCTAAACCATGTACTGGTCGACCCGCCGGTAGATCGAAATCGTCCTCACCATGAAGCTACCGACGTATTCGTGAATGTCAGCCGAGACGATGATCAGGGCATTTATGTCAGCGGGGCGAAGATGGTTGCGACGGGATCAGTGTTGACCCATGCAACGTTCGTCGCACCGAACAGCGGCACGGCAGCTCGAATGCAAGCTGGTAAAGATGAGGCTTTTGCGCTTGTCTTTATTGTCGACATGGAGACCCCGGGTCTTAAGCTTATCGGTCGACCCTCGTACGAGCTAAAAGCGGATAGTCCATTCGAAGCTCCTCTTGCGAGCCGTTTTGATGAGAACGATTCGGTGCTGGTGTTTCATGATGCGTTTATTCCCTGGGAAAATGTGTTGGTCTATCGGGACGTTGAAAAGGCCAAGGGGTTTTATGCTGCTTCTGGATTTTTCAATCGGTTCAACCTGCAATCCTCGACCCGGTTGGCGGTCAAGCTGGAATTTGCTTGTGGTTTGCTGATGAAAGGTACAGAGGCTACTGGAACCAATACCTTCCGCGGTGTGCAGACAGAAGTCGGCGAGTTGATTTCAATGGCCAATCTCGTTTGGGCATTGACCACAGCAATGGCGATGGACCCTGAGCCGGGTGTCGGTGACTCAGTGGTGCCCAAGTTGCAGACCGCAGCGGCTGCGCGGGTTTATATGACTTCCGCCTGGCAGCGCGTACGAGAGATTTTTGAGAAAGTACTTGCTGGGGCCCCGATTGTGACGGTGTCTTCAGTGGCGGATCTCGGGCAACCTGAATTGGATCCGATCATCGAACGTTACTTCCGAGGAACTGGATTGGCGGCAGCGGACAGAATCAAATTGTTCAAGCTGATCTGGGATGCACTCTACTCTGAATTCGCCGGTCGGCATGCGCTTTATGAACGCAATTATGCGGGTAATCATGAACAACAAAGACTCGACGCATTGAATTGGTCTGACGGGCGTGGAGACAGCGACCGCTACCGCCAGATGGTCGATGCTTGTCTCAGTGATTATGATCAGAATGGCTGGGTCGCCGAGTACCTCCAGAATAGCTAGATGTGGTAACCCTTGCCTCTATTTG
This sequence comes from Gammaproteobacteria bacterium REDSEA-S15_B12, assembly GCA_001629395.1. Classification (GTDB taxonomy): domain Bacteria; phylum Pseudomonadota; class Gammaproteobacteria; order Arenicellales; family UBA868; genus REDSEA-S09-B13. Next base: position 5,895 of record LUSG01000113.1, read on the forward strand.
TGGCGTATTAAACGCAGTAGCCAGGATACGGTGCTGGTTTAGGATAAGGTCGAGAATCCCTCTGTGTCACAACCATCGATAGAGGCAGCTCGCTCTCTTTGGGATTACGCAACCGCGAGCTACGATCGACCAGGCGTAGCTGAGTCGTGCCTTTGGTTTCAGGACCACTGCCGCGGTGATGTTCCTGTTATCCTGTTTATCAGTTGGTGTTCGATGCGGGGGGTGCTTGTGGATCATCAACTGCTGGCACAGGTCGAGCAAACGGTCAGTGTCTGGCACCGGGATGTCGTCACTCCCTTGCGTGGCCTGCGGCGAGAACTCAAAAGAGACTCAAAGGGAATCGCACAAGAAACGGTTTTTGCGTTTCGTGAGAAACTCAAAGCCCTGGAGCTAGAGGCCGAACATCTCGAACTGAACGCCCTGGCAACTCTGAGTTATGATAAAACTGTTTCGACAGTTTCAGTTTCAGATCAGAAAAAGCTAATCGAAAGTGGATTGGTTCAATATTTGGGAAAACTCAACTGTGATATCGATGCACAGACCAGAGAGAAAATCTCCACATTTATCGCCTGTCTACTGGCAGAAAAGACTGCCAGCGGGTAGGGCTGTTTTTGTTGCCATCCCGTGGGTCTTTCACAATGCGGCCGGTCCGGTTAATCTGCCTCCTTTGGCGTGTTCGATAGGCAAGTGACGATGAATCACGGACGAATCGTGGCACATGCAGTGAGTCCTCATACGCCGCGTATGGCCAATCCCGATGGTGCGCCAGATTTCCTCTCTGGGGTAATGGATGGTGCGAGAGAGATGGGTGAGGCCATCCGTTCACTCGAACCCGATCTATGGGTTGTGCATTCAACACACTGGGTAACCACCTTTAACTGGTACGTTACCCATCAGGCTCGGCATGATGGGATGTGTGTTGGGGAAGAGTGTCCCGACCTCATACCGGGCATCGATTATTCCATTCAGGGCCACCCGGAATTTGCTGCAGCGCTGTCTACAGCAATTGAAAAGGCTGGATTCCCTGGTGGCCAGAGCCGGACATCAAATCACCGTTTTGATTACGGTTCCTACGTACCACTCGTTTACCTCGACCCGGAGTTCAGTCTTCCGGTTGTGCTACTTGGGTGTTGTGTGATGGCTGATATCGGCGAGTGTATGGCTGTGGGCGCTGCTGTTGCGCAAGCGGCGAAAGTGAGCGGCCGGCGAATTGCGTTTCTGGCGAGCACGGCGTTGTCACACCGACTTGTTCGTGGACCAGACCGCTGGCCGTCAGACAACGAGCAAAAGCGGGACCATGCATTCATTGATCTACTGTGTTCCGGTCAGGTCCAACAGGCTCAGCGGCAATTTCCGGATTATGCAAAGGCTGTTATGGCTGAGATGGGAGGGCGCAATCTGGCGACCTTCCTGGGAACATTGGATAATGAGTCACAGTATCACGGTCGGCAGTACGGTAGTTATGGCCAATCATCGGGCAGTGGCAATGTCAGCATTTTATTGACGGAATCGACTGAGTAGTCGTTCATTTACACGGTCTTCGGTAGGGGTCTGATTAGTTAGGACGAATTTATAACCCTCGGTAGCGAATAATCCGGATCAAATTGCTGTCGCGCAACCGTATCAAACATTTCTTTTAAGGCGCGATGTACTCCTCGCGTTGGTTGCGGGCAATCATGTTTAACCTCGTTGTGCAGGGCCGGTAGGGCATGAAACGGCACCATCCGGTACATATGATGTTCGATGTGATAGTTCATGTTCCAGTAAACAAAGCGCAGTAGCGGGTTTACCAACATCGTGCGGGTAGTCATACGATAGTCGCGTGCATTTTGCGCCAATCCAATATGCTGAGTAGCCAGGATCACACCGTGAACCGGTGCACCGGCCATTCGGGGAAAAAGAAATACTAAAAAGGGCCACCAGGCTTGTAGCCCAATCGACCAGAGAACGATCAGAACATACACCACTAAGAATGCTCGAGCCTCCCAGTAGGCTCGCCTAAGGGCTATTTTACTTAGGCAATCCCGGTGTTCTTGATCGGGTTTCCCAATAGCAAGCAATACAACCAATTTAAAGTAATAGAAGATACTGTTTACATCACATAACTGACCCAATAGGAAACTGCGCCATGACAGCGGATTGCTCAGTACCAGTTCTACATCCTTATCCACCATGCCCGTGTGATTGTGATGTCTGACGTGAGTCCAGCGCAGGCCAGTTGGGGTTTGTTGTACCAATAGTCCGGCCAGAAACAGCACCGTCTCATTCAGCCAGCGACTGCGAAAGGCCGTGCCGTGACAGGTTTCATGCACAATTGAGGTGGCGAATACCCAGATCCCGCCGTAGGTCAGAAAAGCCGGAATGGACCACAGCGTATCGATGCTCAGGAAAGCGAGATAGCCAGAAAAGCTGAGTGCCACGATAAACCCACCGAGGTAAATAAGTCCGATCCAGTCATTGGTCTGCACCAGGTGCTTCAACGTCGTGTGATCTACAGGTGTTCTGTACCAGGGTGCTCGCCTTTGTCGGATGTTGCTCACGTTAACTGACAACTACAAACTAAACTTTAAGGCAGATGTTCTGTAGCTCGGTATAGAATTCCAGTGAGTACTCTCCACCTTCACGGCCGATACCAGATTTTTTGGCACCACCAAACGGGGTCCTGAGGTCGCGCAAAAACCAACAGTTCACCCAGGTAATTCCACAGTCGATCCTTGTACCAACCCGGTTCGCTTTTTTCACGTCCTGAGTCCACAACGTGGCAGCAAGGCCGTATTCTGTATCGTTGGCAAGGTTGACTACTTCGTCTATGTCGTCAAATGGTCTTATATGACAGCACGGCCCGAAGATCTCTTCTTTGACAATCGGGCTGGTCTCATCGAGTCCGGTCCATAGAGTGGGTTCTATCCAGTAGCCGTGTTGCCACGGTGTCGGCATTTCGGGAGCACCCCCACCCACGATCAAATTGGCGCCGAGTTCTGTCGCACGGCGGTAGTAGTTAAGAACCTTGTCGCGGTGGATGCTGCTGATTAACGGGCCCATTGAGGTTTTCTCAGCAAAGGGGTCACCGCGGACGAGACTGGCTGCGCGTTCCGCCAATGCTTCAGTGAAACGATCGAAGATGGGGCGCTCAACGTAGATCCGTTCCGTGCTCAGGCACACCTGACCACAGTTTGCGAATATAGAGCGGGTCGTTCCCTCTACCGCCTGCTCGAAATGGGCATCAGCAAATATCACGCCGGGATTCTTGCCGCCCAGTTCAAAAGACACGTCCTTGATATCGTCTGCTACAGACTTCATTATCGCGGCGCCAGTCTTGGTTTCGCCGGTGAAAGTGACGGCATCAACATCGGGATGGCCAGCCAAGTGCTCACCCGTCGAGTCAGGTCCGAAACCATGAACGACGTTGTAGACGCCGGGTGGGATGCCGGCCTCATTCATAATCCTGCCCAGCAAAGTAGCTGTTGCAGGGGTTTCTTCAGAGGGTTTCACGACCACGGTGTTGCCGCAGGCGAGTGCAGGCGCGACTTTCCAGGTCATCAACAGAAGCGGTAAGTTCCAGGGGCAAATAACGGCAATAACGCCTTTAGGCTTGCGCACAGTGAGGTTAATAGCTTCACCCCCATCGGGCGTCGGCATGCGGAACGTCTCGTCAGACTGGCTTTTGATGGCATCGGCAAAGACCCGGAAATTGGCTGCTCCACGTGGAATATCGATATGCCCGGCCAGTTGTACCGGTTTGCCGGTGTCTGAAATTTCGGCAGCAAGAAATTCATCGCGATGTTTGTCGATCAAGTCGGCAACCTTGTGGAGTATGCGAGCACGGTTGTCAACATCGATGTTGGCCCACGGGCCGGCGAGCGCAGACCGCGCTGAATTTACTGCGTGATCGATGTCGTCAGCATTACCTTCCAGTACGTCGAAGTTCAGCGTCCCGTTTGCCGGATTGATGTTTTCGAAGGTTTGGCGCCCAGTCGGCGACACATATTGCCCATTGATAAAGAAAGGCAGCGGGTTCTGATTCAGAGTCGACATGTGAGTTATCCGTGAATTGTCGAGTACATTGCCGAGAAAACCGCCCGGGACGGTTTCATCAGGCATTCTAGCGGCATCGTTGATCGGCCTCTATTCGTCGAAGATCTTGTTGATCACTTCGGCCGCTAGATTAAACGCTGGTAGTCCTCGAAACAGGAAAGCAAGTCCTGCAACGGCATGGAGTTCTTCTTTCGTAGCACCGGCGCGTACAGCCCCCCTGGCGTGAAATTCCGATGCCGGTGACACGTGCGAGATTAACACCGCAAACAAAATCAGCTGAGCTGTTTTAACATCAAAACAATCCGGATACATTGCTTTTTCGCGAACATTCTCGATTACTTCCAGCAGTTCCGGATCAGTTTCGAGCCCTAAGCGGATACGATGCTGAATCTTGGGCGGTACAAAGCCAATGAGTTCTTCATAGATTTTGGAATACGGGTCAGAACCAGTCATGGTGTTCTCCAGTGCAGTGGGTATACGGTATTCGGGGCAGCGCGGCAAAGCGTTACAGGCTGGCGTGACCCATTTATACTTTATAGGACTCTGCACGCCAATACTACGTAACCGGTTTGTACCTGATGCAGTCAGGAGTGTGGTTCTGTCAGATATTGTTGAGCACTAGACTATGGGCCGGTTTTATTCAATGAGAACACAGCATGTCTTCAAAAACATTGCGTGAAAAAGCGACGCCTCGCGGCACATACCCCCATATCCGTCGAGCCGGGGATTATTTGTTTATATCGGGGATCAGTGCCCGGCGAGCAGATAATTCTATCGCTGGTGCGCAGGTGGACGACCAGGGTACAACGCGGCTGGATATCCGGATGCAGACTCGGGCAGTCATTGACAATATAGCGGATATTCTCAAAAGCATGGATTGCACATTGGCCGATATCGTGGATGTGACGACCTTTCTGGTGAATATGAATGATTTTGGGGGCTACAATGAAGTGTACGCGGAGTACTTCAGTGAAAGTCGGCCTGCCCGTACCACGGTGGCAGTCCATCAGTTACCCCACCCACATCTGGTGATTGAAATCAAAGCCACGGCTTACAAGCCTGAATAGGTTATGGACGTTTGTGGTTGCGCGACAGGCGCTGCT
>LUSG01000114.1 GCA_001629395.1 Gammaproteobacteria bacterium REDSEA-S15_B12
GGGTTAAACCGAACTTTTCACCGAGAGACTTACGCTCGGAATTTAGGTCAACACCGATAATCATGTCGGCACCAACGAGCCTTGCGCCCTGAACAACGTTCAGGCCTATACCGCCTAGACCAAACACAACCACGTTTGAACCAGGTTCCACCTTGGCAGTATTGATCACCGCGCCGATACCGGTGGTCACACCGCAACCGATGTAGCAGACCTTGTCAAACGGTGCATCAGGACGGATTTTGGCAGCAGCAATCTCGGGTAATACTGTGTAGTTTGAAAACGTTGACGTACCCATGTAATGGAAAAGTCTGTCATTGCCGAGCGAGAAACGACTGCTTTCATCCGGCATCAGGCCGCGACCCTGTGTTTCACGAATCGCCTGACAGAGATTTGTTTTGCCCGAGGTACAGTATTCACAAACGCGACATTCCGGGGTGTAAAGTGGAATGACGTGGTCACCCTCACTCAACGTTGTCACTCCTTTCCCGACTTCAACCACCACACCCGCCCCTTCGTGTCCGAGTATGGCTGGGAAAAGTCCTTCCGGGTCATCTCCAGACAGGGTAAACGCATCGGTATGACATATTCCCGTCGCCCTGATCTCTATCAAAACCTCTCCTTCCCGGGGCCCGTCTACGTTGACTGTTTCAATACTGAGCGGCTTACCGGCCTCGTGGGCAACTGCGGCACGACTGGCTATCATGATGCAACTCCTGATCTTTGATTAAGCGAGATATCCCGGGCAATTATAGCGATCCTAGGTTGTAACTAGAAACCGGCAATAACCGAACGACCTCGACCACTTCCGTACCCAACTTGGTCCAACCAGCTATCCCTGATTATCCACGCGGATGATGCTCAGCGTGCAGCGACTGCAGGCGTGCCCGTGCGACATGGGTATAGATTTGTGTTGTTGAAAGATCGGAATGGCCCAGCAGCATCTGCACACTACGAAGATCTGCGCCATGATTGAGCAGGTGGGTGGCAAAGGCATGACGCAGCGAATGTGGTGATAATGCCTCGTTCACACCGGCGACGGTCGCATAGCGTTTAATCAGTTGCCAGAATGCCTGGCGCGACATCGGACCGCCTCGACGCGTAACAAAAACTGCTTCAGACACCCTATCTCCCAGTAACTCGGGTCGGGCATCGTTGAGGTACTGTGCCAGGTACGCAAGCGCCTCCTGGCCAAGTGGAACGATACGCTCTCGCCCTCCTTTGCCTGTCACCCGCACCAGGCCGGCAACGGCGTCGAGCCCACTTAGTGTCAGGTTTATCAGTTCTGAAACCCGCAAGCCAGTGGCATAGATCGTCTCAAGCATTGCTCGATCGCGAATTCCGAGTGCTGTGTTTTGAGCCGGTGCTGCCAGAAGTTGCTCTACACTGGATTCAGACAATGTTTTAGGGAGTGTTTTGCCGATGACCGGCGATTCCAGCTCAGACGTTGGATCTGACTCAGCAATTCCCTCCCGAACAAGATAACGGTAAAAACGGCGCAGGCTCGATAGCTGTCTTGCTGAAGATCTTGCACTGACCCCCGAGCGGACCGTGTGCGCCAGATAGTCAAGAAGCTCAGACTTGGAAGCTTTATCCATAGAACGCTTCTGTTTTTCCAGCCAGTCCGACATCTTCTTCAGGTCTGTCCGATAGGCCGTCAGGGTGTTGGCGCTCAACCCGGACTCCAGCCAGATCGCATCTAGAAACTGATCGATCAGCTGAACATTTCGGTTTTCAGGCACCCTTACTGACTCCAGGACTGGCGCAGATCTAGATCCTGAATTTTCTGTTTCAGAACCAACTGCTGATTTCGGTCGTCAGCCTGCTGCAACAAGTCGAGATAAATCATCCGTGCGTCAGTCAACAGGCCGGCCAGTGTCAACTGTACGGCCGCCTTGAATCGAGCACTCTGGCTCCACCGCAATGTCGTGGCAGATCTGGTATCGACCGCTGCCGAACGCAGGAACAAATCCGCACTTCGCACATATTCATTCAGTGCGGCGTGGGATTCGGCCATCCAGAACAATAATTCCTGCCGCTGGCGAGGCGTCTGGATAAAATTAGCCACCTGTCCAAACCCCTTCAGTGCGAGTGCGTGGCGGCCAATAGTCTGAAGATCAAAAAACACTTGCAGGACACGGTCAAGCATTTCCTCCGACAACTGATCGATCCCCGACAGCCAATCTACCACTGCCATCAACCCGTCATCTGCCCGCCCTGCAAATATCTGGATCCGTGACCGTCGGAGCACCCATTCTCCTTCGCTCATATTAGGGGGCGGTGCTCGCATCTTGCCCGAAAGGCGAGCAGCCAGCGCATAGCGCTGATTCTGTACCGCTTCCTGAGCCAGAACCTGTAGAAGGTCATCCTCGATATGACTCTCTGATCCCATCGGGGCAGTATCTCCATACAAGAGCAGAACCAACGGAGATAATTTTGTTTCAATCAAGGACGTCACCAAAGAGCGCGTCAAAATCCCGACTGCATCTTCCTCGACACCTGCACGCAAGATGGTTACCAGCAATGCCCGCTGTCCCTCGGATCCGACGCCGGCACTCTCTACGGCGTTAATCCAGGATCCCGGATCCTGCCCCCCGAAAGGAATTGCTGGAAGAATGTCCGCGGCGAGTCTGTTATAAGCCGCCAGTAACTGGACCCGCGTCGGTGTCAGCAGCGGGGCCTCTATCTTCACATCGGACACTAACAACCATTCCAGTGCTTTGACCCTGGATGACCAGTCTTTTGCCAGCAACGCAGCTTCTGCCATTACTCCCCAATAGAAGTGTGCATCCACACCGACGTTCGACTGTTCTGCCGATAAGCCCAGACGAGCCAGTACGTCGTCTGCACTATAGGAACCCTCCCTGAGCCGCGCGACAAGCCGGAGTCGCTCGGCTTGTTTCCCTTGCTGACCGACCAGATAACGTAAAGCCTCTCCCGGTCGACCCGATTCCAGCAGAATCGTGGCCCGCAACTCTCCCCAACTCGCGTCATCGGGATAGTACTCAGACTGAAATCTGCTGCAGGCCGCGTCCGCATCTAGAAACAGGCCTTCGGCGCGGTAAGCGTCGATCATCAACCGCCTGGCTGTCATCGCGGTCTGGCTGTCAGGCTCGCTGTCAACCCACATCGCTCTTAGCACTGACCGCGCGCTCCTCGGATCATCCTGCACCATATTCACGCCGGCGATCTCGACATAAACCCGAGCCCGAAGCTCGCCATCGAGCCTGGTCAACGCGGATTGAAGACGTGACAGCAGCACCGTGTAGTCATCCGCTGCTCTCAGTGCCAGCCACAGCTCCTGCTCCCATTCCAACCAATTAGATTTATGCTCGGTTTCTATTTCCTTCAACAGAGCCAGTGCTAAACCAGATGCGCCAGACTGCCGGAGTCCGCGGATCCGAGTCAGCGTAGTCGATGTGTCGACAACTAGAAACGCGGGGGCAGCGATCTCTGACTCGGGCAGCAGACTCTTGTCAGCCGAAATCTGGGTTCTGAAACCGGTATCGAGTGGTGGCAACCACAAACGCGTATCGTCTTCTGCCTGTGGCTGATTAGGCGGGACCGGTAGCGGTGAATGAGTCGAATCAGAGAAGACGTTGAGTGGCACGGCGTAGAGCAATACTGCAGCAGCCACGCTGGGCATCAGGTTCTTCCACCTGTTTAGCTGGTATCCGATCCATGACCCAAGCAGCCCGCCTATACGGTGGAGGAACACAGATTGATCACTGCGCAAAGTCATCCAAGGACCCGCACCGACACCTCGGGTCATATCACAACCTGGCCGACCCGTGCGACCAGCGTTGGAGGGTGTATCAGGAGATCTTTTCTTTGATCCGGGCAGATCTTCCCGTACGCTCGCGCAGATAATATAACTTGGCTCGTCTGACATCGCCGCGTCGGCGTACTTCGATCGAATCCACCATCGGGCTATGGGTCTGGAAAACACGCTCTACACCCTCACCGTAGGATATTTTACGAACCGTCACCCACCGCAAAATCCGGTAGATCGGTTTTCAGTTGTTCCTGCTCTAGTTCTTTAATCAGGTTGGTCATTTGAACTCTCCCGTTCTTCTCGCTCGCGTTTGTACTGTTCGAGCAACTGCTGCTCTTCCTTGTTCAGTTCCCTGCTGGCCAGCAAATCTGGCCTGCGCATCCAAGTTCGTCCCAGTGCTTGCTTCAGTCTCCAACGACGGACCTCGTTATGATTACCACTCAGCAACACTGGTGGCACGTTACAACCTCGATACACTTCCGGCCTGGTGTAATGCGGCCAGTCGAGCAGGCCATCACTGAACGAATCCGCCGCAGCCGAGCCGTCGTTACCCAGCACACCTGGTAAATACCTGACCAGCGCCTCTATCAACACCATCGCTGGCAACTCACCCCCGGCAACCACATAATCTCCAATCGAAATTTCCTCATCGACCTCAGTCTCGATCAGACGTTCATCAATGCCCTCGTAGCGTCCACTTAACAAAACCAGCGAATCTTGATCCGCCAGCGCTTTGATACGCGCCTGGTCCAGCTTACCACCCTGTGGAGACAAGTGCAGTACCTTGCCACCACCTGCCGTACGAACTGCTGTCAATGCCCTACGCAGCGGCTCAATCATCATCAC
>LUSG01000115.1 GCA_001629395.1 Gammaproteobacteria bacterium REDSEA-S15_B12
ATTTTATACGACAGAGCGAGCGCCGTACAACCTGTTGCTGACCGAATCGACTGCACGGACGGTAAGCGATGACTAGGGATACGCTCAGCCCGAAATCGGAACGCGCCCGAAAGACAGGATTTTCCGGGAAATTGGAGCCCGCAGGGGGATTCGAACCTCCGACCTGCTGATTACAAATCAGCTGCTCTGCCAACTGAGCTATGCGGGCTTGGTCAGTCCGTCAGAAGATGGATTGTGACTGCCAAGACACAGGAAAGTCCAGAACATCACTGTGCTATGGGCCTTCGCTTGGGACGACAGCGGTCGCTAAACACACTCAACTTCTATGAGTTAGTACCACAAGGCACTGCAGCCAGACGCACCGTCGTGTCAGCCCAATCGAGTGCTGCCAGGCTCTGCCGACGTTCTTCATTCACGACATCTGAGACTTCAAGCCAGCGTAAAGGACCCAGCGTTCTGACTTCAGCTTTTGCGTTTGCCGCAAGGCCCAGCGCAGTCAGTTCCGCCACATAGCGCCCGGCTTCTTCACCCTGCGAAAACATCTGTATAGATAATAGCGTGCCAGCTTCATCTTGATGGACATAATGATTCAAGCCCATCTGATCTAGTTTCCTGGCGGACTGATCCTGTTCAATTGTGCTGTTGAACGGTCCCAGATAAACCCGAAATGTTCTCAGCTCTCGAGCACTGATTACATTTCTTGTAAAACCATAGCCTCTATTGACCAGCAGGCGCGATGCGCGAGAATACATTTCCTCGGTCGCGAACGGCCCTACACGCAGACAATCAACCAACACTGGGCGGCCACGCCTTGCATTTCGCTCGTGCAATAACTCCATCGCTCGTTCATTCAGGTTCGGCATTGCGTCAGGAAGAGTCACGCTGCTCTGCACAGGGTGCCCCGTTACCCACAAATAAAGAATCACATTCACAAGAACCAGCGACATAAAGACCCATTTCATCTGTCGACCCCAGGACAGTTAGGAAAGAGATTTCCGATGAACTGGAAAAGTATCCCGCCGCTACAATAGAACGCTTGTTTGAGCAAAGTCCCCTCTGTAAACACTAGACCGTTTGATTATTCGGCTTGCCAGTAGCCGCCGGTTGCGGAATTATCTCACCTGTCACTATGGATTCAACCCGGCGATCATTGAGCCGTACCCGGTACGCCCCGCTGGTATCGACCCCAAGGGCATCCCCTTCAACAGTTCTATTATTTATTTTAGCTCTGACTCGTAATCCGGCATAGGCATCACAGGCGTTCCAGGCATCGACATCGTCTGAAAATCCGTTACGGTCGAATGTTTCCAGAGTCCGGCTCAAATCTGCAATGATCAACGCAATCAGCCCGGTGCGGTCTACAGGAACTACACACAAGTCCACTAAATTAGCAACAAGTCGATCAAGACGATTTGTAATCACCGCCGGATTTTTCAGATTAACCCCAATACCAACAACCACCGTACAACGATGGTCTGGGCGAGTCAGAACATCAACCAGAATTCCCGCGAGTTTCCCATGGTCACAAACTATATCGTTGGGCCATTTGAGCTGCAGACGCTCTACACCGAAGGTGCGTAATCGTCGGAGCAGTGTTAGACCCACAGAAAGGCTTAAGCCACCGACATGCTTTGCTGTTCTATCCATTTGCCAGGCCATGGACAGCATGATGTTTCGGCAGGGCACACCCAGCCAGGTACGCCCCCGGCGACCTCGACCCTGACTCTGAAATTCCGTGACGCAGGTTCTGCCGTGCAGAAATTCCCGATCCGGCCACTCGAGTAGCCGCTCACTGGTGGAGTCGACTTCTCCCAGGACCTCTAACCGATCTTCGATCAATAGACCTTTTGAACGCAGTTCTTCCCGTAACCGCTTTTCATCAACGAACTGAAGTGACTCGGTCAACTGATACCCTGTTCCTGGCAGATCTGAAATCCCGAATTCCCAATCTCGAAGGGTCCTCACACAATTGTCCACAGCACTAACAGAAATCCCAAGCTGCCTGGCCAAATCATGCCCAGAGACCGGCCCATTGTTCTGCAAAAACCTCAAGATCTCGATGTGATGCTTCATGTAGAACCCACATCCAATTTCCCTTTCAGCCGTGCTAGCTTTTCACGGATTCGGATTTCCAGTCCACTGTCGACCGGCTCGTAGTAGGTTCTGCCCAGGAGTTCTTCCGGCAGGTAAGTCTGCCCTTGAGAATACTGGTCTGGCTCATCGTGTGCATATCGATAACCTTTACCGTGTTCAAGTTGCTGTGCCAGCTTTGTGGGAGCATTTCGCAGGTGTACGGGCACGTCCAATGTCCCAAAATCGGCCGTATCTTCGCTGGCTGCATTGAAGCCCTTATAAACCGCATTGCTCTTCGGAGCACAGGCAAGATAGACCGCCGCCTGCGCTAGAGCCAACTCCCCTTCCGGACTACCCAATCGTTCATAAGCCTCGGCACTGTTCAAGGCCAGAGTCAGCGCCCTCGGATCGGCGTTGCCAACATCCTCACTGGCAACCCTTATCAGCCGACGCGCGATGTAACGGGGGTCGCAACCGGCTTCCAGCATACGAACCAGCCAGTACAGCGACGCATCCGGATCGGTACCGCGAATAGATTTATGAAGTGCCGAAATCTGGTCATAAAAATAATCACCGCCGCGGTCGAAACGACGCGTTGTTGCACCAGTAATATCTGGCAACATGTCTTCAGTAATATGGACGTTACCGTCATCATCTAGGCCAAGCTGAACCGCTACTTCCAGAAAGTTAAGCAATCGCCGCGCATCACCATCAGCAGCTCTGACAAGTGCGCCGACCATGTTATCGTTGAGTTCAACCCGCATCCTGCCTACGCCTTTTTCCTTATCAGTTAGTGCCCGGTCAAGGACTCGTCGTAGTTCAATATCTACCAATGGTTTAAGTACATATACGCGAAGCCTGGAAAGTAGTGCATTGTTCAGCTCGAATGCTGGGTTTTCAGTCGTTGCACCAACCAGTATCAAGGTGCCATCCTCCACATGCGGCAGAAATGAATCCTGCTGCGCCTTATTGAATCGGTGGACCTCGTCAAGAAACAAAACTGTCTCACCGTCATGATCCTTGGCTTCACTGAAAACGGTTCGTACATCCTTAACACCCGAGGTGACAGCCGAAAGCATCTGGAAGCGGGCACCACAGGATCCTGCCATAAGTCGCGCGAGGGTAGTTTTTCCGGTTCCGGGTGGCCCCCACAAGATCATCGAATGCAAACGTCCCGCCTCCAGGGATTCTCGAAGTGCACGACCAGGTGCAAGCAGATGAGATTGGCCAACAAACTCAGCCAGACCTTGCGGCCGTAAAGATTCTGCGAGCGGCTGATAATTCTTGGTCGACATAATCAGATCAAATATCTATAGGGTCTGGCTTTTGAAGTCCTGCCAAACGACAGAAATCCCTTACATCACCAAGCCACATTACAGGACAGACCGGTTATTAACATTGTTGTCCGGTGTGATCGTGCCATTGCTGTTCACTCAGTTCAACAGCCGGCAGATAATCTCACCCAGCAGTGCTTAAACGGGCACGGACTAAAACCTTCTCGACTCCGGCTCAGCCTGTTAAAGTGATGCATCCTGTGCTGTGGACGACCCTTTAAGAGTTCGTTTCCATAGCCTTATATCCGGGAGGTTGTGCCATGCTGTTACTGGTGGACATAGGCAATACTAATATAACGCTGGGAGTGGCTGTCGACGGACAACTGACTCGCGACTGGCGGCTCAGTTCCCGCGCCAATATGACAGCCGATGAGTTCTGGATGATGCTCACCTCACTGCTGCTGCCTGAAAAGATCCGATTCGAAGACCTAACGGGCGTGGCTGTCAGTTCTGTTGTTCCCAGCCTGACGCCCACCGTGCAACAGGCCGTACGTCAACGGCTCGACATTCCGCAGGTCAACGTGACCTCTGATCTCGACCTCGGCATTAACATTGCCTACGAAAAGCCTGAAGATGTGGGTGCCGACCGTCTCTGTAACGCAGTGGCTGGCTACAAACAGTACGGTGGTCCACTGGTGATCGTAGATTTCGGGACAGCCACGACCTTTGATATTCTGTCCGCAAGTGGGGACTACCTTGGCGGCATCATCGCGCCTGGGCCAGAAACAACAACCAAGGTGCTCCATGCAGTTTCGGCTAAATTGCCGGCCGTTAAGCTCGAATTTCCCCCAAACGTAATAGGCCGAACCACCGAAACCAGTATTCAATCGGGCCTGATGTTCGGTGGGGTGTGGATGGTTGATGGGCTGAATCAGCAACTGCGCGCTGAACTCGGTGATGACACCAGAATCATTGCCACTGGTGGACTGGCAAAGGTCTTTCTGCCGCATTTCAAAACTGTAGAAACCATCGAGCCCAACCTCACGCTCTACGGGCTACAGCTTATATTCGAGCGCTGCCGGCCTCAGGCAAAATAACGACGGCTCAGACTGTCTCAGTTAAGCCGACGAAAAGTCAGGTTGAGTCGAGGGCTATCTTGGTTGCGCATCCTGGGTACACTGTGCCGCCAATTTTTCTGTGTCGTGCCCTGCATTAATAGCAAGGATCCGTGTTCCAGATTCACTTCATGAACTGGCAGATCACTGCACCTGCGATGACGCAGCAGGAACCGCCGCGCCGCACCGAGACTGACTGAGGCAATTACTGGGTTCTCGCCCAACTCCTTTTCATCATCACTGTGCCAGCCCATGCTGTCCTGCCCTGTTCGATAAAGATTCAGCAACACACCATCAAAACTCAACCCCATGTATTGCTGGACACAACGCCGAATCTCCAGCAACTCTGGGAGCCAGGGCAGGGGTTGATTGACTATACCGGAATAACGGTACACAGCGTCCCGATCACCGTACCACGCTGCAAGTCGCGGTGAACAGACTTGCTTACCAAATAGTGTGATTCTTGGCTGTTTCCAGCGAACCGCACCGGACAGATCACCGAACAGGCGATCACCGACCCGGGCCGAGAAAAATCCCGGTACATAGGCGAGATCACCATCCGGCAAAGCAAGTCGACCATGGCCGCCCAGTATTACCGGCTTCTGGCGCCGATTCCTCATGGTTTTACACAACAAACCGTTCGCTGACTCAATCGGCACCCACAGCCGCAGCCACGGGTGACATAACGAAGGCTGCGCCTGTGCTGTTGCCGGTACGTGAGTCAAACTGGACGATTCCAGGGCAGGCGTACATGCTTGGATAGACCCCATGGGGAACCTCAATAACCGAGTAACGATGACTGAGAAATTCAACGATGTCAGGATCAAGCAATGTATCGACCGTGATATCCGCACCCCCACTGACATCTATACGAGGCTGGTGTATCGCGTCGTGAACGGTCATCTGGCAATCAGTCAAGAATGACAAAAGCTGAAGTACAGCTGACATGATCCGCCGACCACCGGATGCCCCGATTGCGGTACGGCGTCCAACTCGGTCGCACATAATTACCGGGCACATATTGGACAATGGACGCTTACCCGGAGCGATTGAGTTTGCTCTGTCAGGCGTCGGGTCGAACCACATCATACCGTTATTCATCAGGATACCTGTATCGGGAAGCACCACCTTTGATCCGAATAATGACAACAGCGTCTGGGTCAGGGCAACGACATTACCCTCTCGATCGACAACGTTGAGATGTGTCGTACACGAGGGTATCGCGCCCTCAGGAGAATCACCAAATCCACAAAGCCGTTGAGCATACGCTTCGTTCATCGCCGCAGCATAAGCACCATACAACTGGCCATCGGGCGCTGTCGGCGAACCGGAGATATTCTGTTCCAGAAGACCCAATGCATGCTGCAATGTTGGACCGGCGCTCAGGCCGGTTGCCGAATTGACAGTGACGTCGCGATAACCAAACCCGTCAACGGCGTGCAGCACGGGCGTATAGGATTTCAGGTCATCGACACCGAGTTTCATACCGAGCAATGATGCATCTCTGACGATATCCTCGGCAAGGGACCCCCGATAGAATGATTCTGCACCTTCTACTGCCAGTCGCTGCAGCGTGTTCTGAAGCGCTTTCAGATCTATAACAGGCAACGGTCCACCCCACTCACCAACTGGCGCCTGACCATCCGCCAGAAATAGTGCTTTGCTCGATGGAAACCTTGAAAGATCACGTGCTGCTGAAGCGATCTTCAAGCTGGAATACCAGTCGACTCGCAGGCCCCGCTCGGCAAGTTCGATCGCAGGCGCAATCAAGTCACTCCAGCCCCATGATGCGAAGCGCTTGACCACGGCATCAAGTCCGGCCACCAACCCGGGCACGGCCACTGACCAGGGACCCATCACGTTTCGATTCTCGAACACACCGGGCCAATTAAAAAGATCTGAGTCAAAACCGGTGCTCAGCGGATAGTCAGCAGGGTCGACAGCAAGTGGCGCACGTACACCACTTTCGAGCACATAGGTTTTGTCATGTGCCGCGGAATAGGTCACCATGAATGCGCAACCACCCAGCCCGCTCATCCATGGCTCAACCACTCCCAACGCAAACGACGTAGCGACGGCAGCATCTATAGCATTACCACCTTCAGCAAGCACCCGAGCACCCACTTCAGAAGCAAGATAATGCTGGCTGGTAACAACACCACCATAACTCTCTACAGTCGGCTTAGTAACCGACCATTTTTCAGCCAATACATTACTCATGAGACAGGTTTCTGTCACTCAAAAATAGAGTTAGGTCGATGTTTTATTCGTACGAATCGGTCTGTCAGACTCTTAAAATCTTGCCGGGATTCATAATATTATCTGGATCCAGTGCTTGTTTGAGTGAACGCATCACACTCACGGCTTCACCATGCTCCGCAACCAGAAAGTCTAACTTCCCGTAACCGATACCGTGCTCACCGGTACAGGTTCCACCCATCGATAGTGCACGCATCACCATGCGCTCATGAAGTGCTTCGGCACGATCTCGCTCTTTCTGATCATCGGGGTCAACCACCAAACACAAGTGGAAATTACCATCACCCACATGGCCCGCAATCGGTGCCAGTAGCCCTGTATCCTTAATATCCGCTTGAGTCTCGGTAATGCAGTCCGCAAGCCGAGATATAGGCACACACACATCCGTCGCCCAAATCTCTCCTTTCGGTCTCATTGCCTTACAGGCATAAGCGACATCGTGCCGGGCCTGCCACAGGCGATTGCGCTCCTCGGTATTGGCCGTCCACTTAAAATTTCCACCGCCAAATTCGGTAGCGATCTCGACCAGGCTTTCAGCCTGCTCAACAGCGTAGGCTTCAGTACCATGAAATTCCAGGAACAAGGTCGGTGCAACTTGAAAATCAGTCTTGGAGTAATTGTTGATAGCTTCGATCTGAGTTTCATCAATCAACTCGATTCGGGCAACAGGGATACCGAACTGTATTGTGGTGATTACGGTATTGACTGCAGATTCAACATCCGGAAAGGTGCAAACAGCAGAAGTGATCGATTCAGGTATGCCATATAAACGAAGTGTTATTTCGGTAATTACACCTAAGGTACCTTCCGAACCTACAAACAATCGTGTCAGGTCGTAACCCGCTGCGGATTTTCTGGGGCGGCGGGAGGTCTGGATGATTCGTCCATCCGCCAAAACCACTGTCAACGCGAGGACGTTCTCCCGCATTGTGCCATAACGAACTGCGTTGGTTCCTGATGCCCGACAAGCTGCCATACCACCAATGGACGCGTCCGCACCCGGATCGATGGGAAAAAACAGTCCGCTATCCCTAAGGTATTCATTGAGTTGTTTACGAGTAACACCCGGCTGTACAACAACATCAAGATCCTCAGCGTGCACTTCAACCACCTGATTCATGTCAAGCATATTGATGCACACCCCACCGTGCAACGCTCCGACATGTCCTTCGAGTGCGGTACCCGTACCATAGGGAATTACCGGCACGCGGTGGCGGGCACAGATTGTCACGATCTCGCTAACTTCTTCAGTGTTGTGCGGTGTTACAACAGCATCAGGTGGCAAGGAAGGATGAAACGATTCATCTTTACCAAATTTGTCCCGCACGGCTTCGGACAACGACACACGACCACCAAATCGAGCGATCAGCTCATCGATTGCAGGTTTACACGGACCATAGTCATAAGCTAGTTGTGACATTGTAGAAAGCTCTCTTCTAATTCACGGTCATAACAACAGTATAGCTCTCTACAACCACGCAGTGTTTGTATTTTCTGGTACCATCAGTCTAAATTTGTCATTAAAAGAGGCAAAGTCAATGGCGCTAACAGGGGCAAGCACTGTTCAGGGAATTACACAATTCGGTCAGGTAGAGTGGGATACACGGGTAGAACTAGCAGCCTGTTACCGTATTTTTGACTATCTGGGTTGGACCGAACTAATTTACAACCACATCACGCTCAGGGTACCCGGACCGGAGAAGCACTTCCTGATAAATCCTTTTGGCCTTCACTATAGTGAAGTAACGGCATCAAACTTGGTCAAGATTGACCTAGATGGCAACCCAATTGGAGATAGCAACTATCCGGTCAATCTTGCGGGCTACGTAATACATAGCGCGATCCACCAACACCGTGAAGATGCGCACTGCATCATGCACACCCATACCACAGCGGGTATGGCAGTGGCGTGCCTGGAAGAAGGCCTCACCTATGATAATTTTATGTCAGCATTTCTGCCGGATGTTGCCTACCATGATTTCCAAGGTGTTACGGTCGACCGCGCAGAGCAGGAAGACCTCGTCAACAGTCTTGGCCAATCGAATGCCTTAATCCTTCGAAACCATGGTTTATTGTCCTGCGGACCCACTGTTGCTAAAGCTTTCAGTACACTGTGGACACTGGAAAGAGCGTGCCAAATTCAGCTAGCAACCCATTCCATGAATAAGCCAGTTTTACCCCTACCAGAAAAAGCATTTCAGAGAACTGCTGATCTTAGTACCATTGATAAGGACAGAACCTACAGCCCCGAACAATTGGTGTTGGATTGGTTACGTCGTGAAATCGACAAACGTGATCCTAGCTATGCCACTTGACCGGGTCACCGCCTATTAGATTCATCCAGTAACCTCGGATGGCTATGTACTGGCGAGAAATTTCGGTCCCTTGGGGAGAATCAGACCCCTTCGGCTTGGTGTATTACCCCAGAATTGTAGCGTGGTTCAACGATACAGAACATGAATTGTTTCGCACAATTGGATATCCAATTGACCAGATGATTCGTAAAGATAGAACAACATTTGTCATGGGAGAAATACACTTTCGGTTTGTCGGACCTGCAGCCTATGGTGATCGGGTAATGACTAAAGTCAGTCTAGAAAAACTCGGCGAACGGACACTGCATTGGAATTGCATAGCGACAAATGTCGAGACGGGTGAGTTAATTTGTGAAGGTAGAGCTGTGCGGGTGTATGCCCGAATTAAAGAAGACGGTAATCTGGAATCCCACCCTATACCCGACTTCATGCGCACCGTGCTCAACGAGCTAGGACAAGTCAAACAGTTGGGAGATGGTCTAATCGACGAGGTCAACCGGTAGATCTACAGCAATAACACTGACTACTTACTGACTGGATCACAGCTTTCCAATGGTGCTTCAAGAACAAACCCGAAGCATCCCGAAATCAGGCCAAAATTGCTGTATTGGAATCCTTGTTAATCCACGTGCAGCACGCGATATTCGCCGACTGGTAACGGGTGCATCTTCTATCCCAGTTTCCGAACGGATTGCTATCTGTCATCGAATTGTCCGTGGGCTCTCGGCAGTTGATGTTGGGCAGATTCTGATGATGCCCGATCGTGACAACATAGCAGTGAAACTGAAAACTGCCGTTGAGCGAGAGAGGTCATCGACCTCTGCCAAGCTTCCCGGGATTCGAATTCTAGACATGCCCGTAACTGATTCGCCCCAGGATACGCTCGATGCCGTTCACCTGATGGTGAAAGCCAAAGTCGGAGCTATCGTGGTCCTTGGGGGTGACGGCACCCATAGGCTGGTCGCCCACGCGTGCGGAACGATTCCCTTAGCCTGTATTTCAACGGGCACAAATAATGCTTTCCCAGGTAACCCTGAAGCCACAGTTGCGGGCCTTGCGGCAGGTGCTGTCGGTCGTAGACTAGTTGTGCCCGACATTGTCTGTCAGTCAAACAAACGACTGTGTGTTAGGGTCAATAGTCAAGATACCATCCCAG
>LUSG01000116.1 GCA_001629395.1 Gammaproteobacteria bacterium REDSEA-S15_B12
CTGTATATACTGGATGAGCCCACAACTGGACTCCACTTTCACGATATTCGCCAGTTGCTGCAGGTACTGCACCGGCTCCGGGATGGCGGCAATACCGTGATCGTGATTGAACACAATCTGGACGTTGTTAAGACAGCCGACTGGATTATTGACCTCGGTCCTGAAGGGGGGCATCGCGGCGGGCAACTGGTGGCCTGCGGCACACCGGAAACAGTGGCTGGGGTAAAGGATTCCTATACCGGGCGTTTTCTGGCCGAGATTCTGCAACCCGAAACGCCCGAAAAAAGGCTGATCGCCTGATCCCCGTGGCAGTTTTCGAAGGACCTACTGGAAAAACGGCAATTACAAGCTGATTAACCACTCGAATTGCCAGCAACGGCCAGACCCGGGGTCATACCAGTTTCAGCGCATCAAATGATCGGGAATTCGGATGTGCTATGATCTAAATAAGTGGTGATAAGAAGATTTCCGCGGTTCTTCGAGCCACCAAATCCACTTATCACACGGCCGGGAGAACAACCCTCTGATCTCTTGCCACGCCTGGCATACCATCTTTTCTCATGGTAGATAACACGCGCCACGAAGACATCGACGCCCGAGAAACTGGCGTGATGCCCTAATCTCAGTTCTGGAGCGCGAAGGAGAGGTCCGTGCGCACTATCTGATTGAAGAACTGATCGACTTGGCGCGCCGGTCGGGTGTGTACATACCCTATAGATCAACTACCGCCTACCTCAACACAATCTCTGCTGCCCAGGAAGAACGCAGCCCTGGAGATGCTTCGATTGAATGGCGAGTCAGATCGTTGATCCGATGGAATGCGCTAGCCATGGTTGTAAATGCCAATCGTGAAAGTTCCGAACTCGGCGGTCATATCGCAACTTTCGCGTCATCAGCCACGCTATACGATGTGGGCTTCAACCACTTCTGGCGTGCCCCCACTGAACAGCATGGTGGGGATCTCATCTTCTTTCAGGGTCACTCGGCACCCGGAATCTATGCGCGGGCTTTTCTGGAAGGTCGCATCACCGAAACGCAGATCAAACGGTTCCGCCAGGAGGTTGACGGTCAGGGGCTGTCCTCCTATCCGCATCCATGGTTGATGCCCGACTTCTGGCAGTTCCCAACAGTTTCCATGGGCCTGGGACCAATCCAGGCAATCTATCAGGCACGACTCATGCGATACCTGCAGCACCGCGAAGTCATACCAACACAGGACCGAAAGGTATGGGCCTTTATTGGTGATGGCGAGATGGACGAGCCGGAATCAATGGGGGCTATCGGTGTCGCCGGTCGTGACCAACTGGACAACCTGATTTTTGTGGTCAACTGCAACCTGCAAAGGCTCGACGGACCGGTGCGAGGCAACTCCAAGATCATCCAGGAGCTTGAAGGAGAATTTCGCGGTGCCGGCTGGAATGTTATCAAGCTGATCTGGGGTTCGTACTGGGACCCGCTTTTGATGCGGGATACCAAAGGATTACTGAAACAGCGGATGGAAGAAGCGGTTGACGGCGAATATCAGGCTTTTAAGGCGAAAGACGGTGCATTTGTACGCGAACGATTCTTTGGCAAGTACCCCGAACTGGCTGCAATGGTTGCCAACATGACCGACGAAGACATATGGCGACTCAATCGAGGTGGACACGATCCACACAAGGTATATGCCGCATACGCTGCTGCCGTTTCGCACAAGGGCCAGCCTACTGTGATTCTTGCGAAAACGGTAAAGGGTTATGGCATGGGCGAAGCCGGCGAAGGTCAGAATACGACCCATCAGCAGAAGAAAATGGCCGACGAATCGCTGATTGCCTTCCGTGACAGATTTCGGATACCACTGACGGATGAAGAAGTAATCCAAGCGCCTTTTTATCACCCGGGCGATGACAGCCCAGAGATCCTGTATCTGAAAGCTCGCCGGGAAGCACTCGGTGGCTACCTACCGGCCCGACAGGACCTGGCGGAACCGCTCCCAATTCCGCAATTGACGGCATTCCAGAATCAACTAGACGGCACGGGCGATCGGGAAATTTCGACCACCATGGCATTTGTACGTATTCTGTCAACACTGGTACGTGATCCCGGCATTGGCCACAAGGTGGTGCCTATCGTACCTGACGAGTCCCGAACCTTTGGTATGGAAGGTATGTTTCGCCAATTAGGCATTTACTCAGTCAAAGGGCAACTGTATGAACCCGAAGATGTCGATCAGTTGATGTACTATCGCGAAGACCAGCAAGGCCAGGTGCTACAGGAAGGGATCACCGAACCGGGAGCGATGTCATCATGGATCGCTGCGGCGACAGCTTACGCCAACCACGGCACAGCCCTGATTCCCTTTTATATTTTCTACTCCATGTTCGGGATGCAGCGAATCGGCGATCTGGCCTGGGCTGCGGGAGACATTCAGGCCCGTGGCTTTCTGATTGGTGGCACTGCCGGGCGTACAACCCTGGCCGGCGAAGGTCTGCAACACCAGGATGGTCACAGCCTGCTGCACGCCTCTACCATCCCTAACTGTATCGCTTACGATCCGGCATACGGTTATGAACTTGCCGTCATAATCCAGGACGGCCTGCAGCGCATGTTTGTCAACAGGGAGAATATCTACTACTACATCACTGTCATGAACGAAAACTATCCCCAACCCGCACTACCCGATGAAGCGCAGGCTGGCATTTTGAAAGGCATGTACCGCTTGCGTAGTGCACGGCGCAGTCGTAAGGCATCGCCTAGAGTTCAGCTGTTGGGCAGTGGCGCCATTCTAGGAGAATCGCTGGCCGCAGCAGATCTTCTAGAGGGAGACTTTGACATACAAACCGATGTGTGGAGTGTGACCAGTTTCAATGAACTCAGCCGAGAAGGTCGAACCACGGTACGCTGGAACATGCTCCATCCGGAAGAAAAACAGAAAACCAGCTACGTAACCCAGTGCCTGAAGGAAGAAAAAGGCCCCGTCATCGCTGCCACAGACT
Source organism: Gammaproteobacteria bacterium REDSEA-S15_B12 (assembly GCA_001629395.1). GTDB lineage: Bacteria > Pseudomonadota > Gammaproteobacteria > Arenicellales > UBA868 > REDSEA-S09-B13. The sequence continues at coordinate 2,976 of LUSG01000116.1, forward strand.
ATGTCGCCAACTATGCTGAGCAGATCCGGGCATTTGTCCCTCAACATTATGTAGCTCTGGGTACAGATGGCTTTGGTCGAAGCGGCACACGAGCCCAGTTGCGCGAATTTTTTGAAGTGGATCGTTACTACATTGCTGTTGCAGCGATCAAGGCGCTCGCTGATAAAAACGCCGTACCCTCATCTACAGTATCCGACGCGCTGTCACGATATGGCATAAATAGCAACAAATCCGATCCCTTCCATTCATGACACCGCTTCAAAACCCTGCAGCAACACATGACTGATCCAAAAGAAATTGGCCTCCCTGATATCGGCGATTTCGAGTCCGTTGATGTCATAGAGATTCTGGTTGCTCCTGGTGACGAGATCAAAGCGGAAGATCCGCTGATCACGCTCGAAAGCGACAAAGCAACCATGGATGTACCCGCTCCATTTGGCGGTATCGTTAGACAAGTTACAGTCAAGGTTGGCGACAAAGTGGCCCAAGGCGCTGTTATCGCACTGGTAGATTCCGAATCCGGTACCGCGGCTGCCACTCCGGAACAACCGGTCCCCGCACAAACACCAGACCCAGATGCGATCGCCACTGATTCAACGGATTCCCAGACGACTCAAACCGTCGCTGAACAAGCTGCCCATCGATCCCCACCGTCCCTGCCGCCGCCGGTAGAACGAAGCGGCGGTGCCTTGCCTCATGCGAGCCCTGCTGCCCGTCGATTTGCACGCGAACTGGGTGCGGACCTGCGTACGGTGCGGGGCTCAGGACCAAAGGGTCGAATTCTCAAACAAGACATTCAGGACTATGTCAAAAACGCCTTATCGGGCACCTCCGCTCAAACCGTCAATGACACGTCAGCGTCCGGTATCCCACCCGTCCCGCAGGTTGACTACAGTCGTTGGGGTGAGATCGACGTACAACCGTTGTCCCGGATCCAGAAACGCTCGGGCCCGCACCTGCATCGGGCCTGGCTGAATATTCCACATGTCACACATTTTGATGATGCGGATATCACAGAACTTGAGGCGTTTCGTCAATCACTCAATGCGGACACACAAGAATCGACGGCATCTATTACACCGCTGGCGTTTACACTGAAAGCTCTAGCCGGAGCAGTCCGGCAGTTTCCAAAGTTCAATTCGTCATTGGCTGACGATGGCGAACATCTGGTCTTGCGAAAGTACTGCAATATAGGTATTGCCGTAGATACAGCCGACGGTCTAATCGTTCCCGTGATCCGGGACGTCCCAGTCAAGGGATTAATTCAGTTGGCGGCCGAGATGAACGAACTGAGCAGGAAGGCACGGTCCGGCGCATTGGAGCCTGAAGACTTGCAAGCTGGATGTATCACTGTTTCAAATCTTGGGGGTATCGGTGGTGTCGCTTTTACCCCGATTATCAATTCCCCAGAGGTAGCAATTTTGGGGGTTGCTCGAGCCCGGATGACCCCCGTCTGGGATGGACACGACTTCAGACCCCGTCTGATGTTGCCCTTGTCCCTGTCATATGACCACCGGGTTATCGACGGTGCTGAAGCTGCACGCTTCACAGTGTTTATCCGCGAACTGCTCGAGGACACTCGGCGACTGCTCCTTTAAGCCAATCCCGGGTAAAAATAGTATGCAGCAAGATCAAGTTGTGAAGGTACCCGATATCGGAGATGTCACCGATATCCACGTCATCGAAATTCTGGTTGGCCCTGGCGATCAACTGGATATCGAAACACCACTACTGACGCTGGAGAGTGACAAAGCAACGATGGATGTTCCATCTCCGATTGCCGGTACCGTGACCGAAGTGCTGGTTGCCGTGGGAGATAGCGTCTCGACGGATTCGCCGATCGTGCGTATTCATGGCCCGGAAAAACCCACCGAACCGACCGACAGCGCACCAACCGCGGCTGTTGAAGTGGATCATTCAGTCACACAGGATCCTGAATCCGCTACCGTGCGCGTCTCTTCCAGCGAAGCTGATATTCGTACACAACTGGTGGTTCTGGGTGCCGGTCCCGGGGGTTATACCGCCGCATTTCGTGCCGCTGATCTTGGAATCGACACTGTTCTGATCGACTCCTCGCCCACACTCGGAGGTGTTTGCCTCAACGTGGGTTGCATACCATCCAAAGCCCTGCTGCACGCCGCTCGCGTGATCGAAGAAACCTCTGAGATGGAGGCGGCTGGCCTCGAATTCGGTTCACCCACCATTGACCGCGAAAAACTGGTTGCCTGGAAAGACAGCGTTGTAGAAAAACTGACTGATGGTCTCAACACACTTTCTCAGAAACGAAAAGTGACCGTAATAAACGGGCACGGCAGTTTCACTGCAGCCGACCATGTTTGTGTTACCTGCGAAAACGGTAAAACGGACATCGCGTTCGAGCAGGCGATCATCGCTGCTGGCTCCGAACCAATACGACTACCGGACCTGCCAGACGACCCCCGGATCATCGACTCAACGGGTGCATTGGCACTGGAGAAAATACCGGAGCGCCTGCTGATTATCGGTGGTGGCATTATTGGGCTGGAGATGGCGACCGTTTATCAGGCACTGGGTAGTCTTGTCACGATTGCGGAGATGGCGGATCAGTTGATGCCCGGAGTCGATACTGATCTTTTACGGCCACTGAATCGGCGGCTGAAACAACGCTGCCAGAATCTCTTACTAAATACCCGGGTTAGCGATATCAGCGCAGCAGACGCTGGGCTCGACGTCACCTTCGAATGCGAAGGCACCACCCTTACAGAACAGTTCGACCAGGTACTTGTCGCGGTCGGCCGTCAGCCCAACGGCCGCCTGATTGGTGCAGAAAACGCCGGCATCACTGTCGATAGCTCGGGTTTCATCCCGGTTGACCGAAAACAAAAAACAAATATCGATCATATCTTTGCCTGTGGTGACATCGTCGGCCCACCGATGCTGGCCCACAAGGCAACCCATGAAGGGAAGGTCGCAGCAGAAGTTGCTGCCGGCCTGCCCAGTGCATTCGATGCACGATCAATTCCTTCTGTTGCCTATACTGATCCCGAAATCGCGTGGGTCGGATTGAGCGAAACGGATGCTAATTCTCAGGGAATCGAATACGAAAAGAGTATCTTTCCCTGGGCGGCCAGCGGGCGGGCACTCGGATTAGGTCGACCCGAAGGGCTAACCAAACTTCTTTTTGAACCCGGTACTCAAAGACTCCTGGGCGCCGGTATTGTCGGGGTTAATGCCGGTGACCTGATCGCCGAAGCTTGTCTTGCCATCGAGATGCAGTGTGAAGCACAGGATATCGGTCTGACTATCCACCCACATCCCACTCTATCTGAGACGCTGGCTCTTGCGGCAGAGGTATTTGACGGCACCATCACGGATCTCTATCTACCTCGGAAAACTTGAACCGACGCCTGGATCAGGTAACAGCGCAAGCGACCGCAACAGTTCAGGCTTGTTCGAGTTCGATCAACGTTCCACAGAAGTCGGCCGGGTGTAAAAACAGTACCGGCTTTCCGTGTGCCCCGATGCTCGGTTCACCTTCGCCCAGCACCCGTGCACCAGTCTGGCACAGTTGATCTCGGGCAACCGTGATATCTGCAACCTCGTAACAGATATGATGTACGCCCCCTTGGGGATGACGCTCTAGATATCGGCTTACGGGCGATGCTTCACCCAACGGATGCAGGAGCTCAATCTTGGTGTTTTCGAGTTTTACAAATACCGTGGTGACTCCGTGCTCGGGCAATGGCATCGGCTCAGATACCTGGGCGCCGAGCACATCCCGATAGAGATCGGCTCCTTTTTCAAGATCCGGTACAACGATGGCGACATGATTGAGCTTGCCGATCATGGCTGAGTACCGGCCCTACGCTGGACGATTTCATCTACGAGTTGTCTGGCGGCGACTGTAGCCACCACTCTGCCGGCTTTCACGTCATTTTCCAGAGTCTTCAATCGAGCCGCGATCACCGGATCCTGCTGACATAGATCGATCAGCCCGTCGCTAACCTCCTGGCGTAACGAGTGCCGTGACTGCTCGGCACGATATTCTTCAGTCAAACCGGATCCCATGTATTGGATCTGAAATTTGTCCAGAATATCCAGTGTCTCGGAAATTCCCTGATCCCTCAATGCAGATACAGCCAGCACAGGTACTTGCCAACCGCCAACACGTGGCTGCATCAGCTGGACAGCCTGAGTGTAACTGCTGACAGTACGCCGGGCCGCATTCTGCAGATCATCATCCGCCTTATTGACCAGTATGAGGTCCGCCAACTCCATTACGCCACGCTTGATACCCTGTAGTTCATCACCGGAAGCCGGCAGGATGAGCAGCAGGAAGAAATCTGTCATCTGAGCAACACGAAGTTCGGACTGACCAACACCCACGGTTTCAACAATAACATAGTCATATCCTGCGGCCTCACACAAATAGATACTCTCTCGAGTACGACGGGCAACGCCGCCTGGACTACCGCCGGAGGGAGATGGGCGGACAAAAGCATTGGCATGACTTGATAGTTTCTCCATTCGAGTTTTATCGCCCAATATGGACCCCCCGCTCACCACTGATGTGGGATCCACGGTCAGAACGGCAACCCGATGCCCTGCTTCAATCGCCTTAAGCCCGAGCATTTCGATAAAAGTTGACTTTCCGACTCCCGGTACCCCGGTGATACCGATTCGAAACGACTTGCCGACATCGGGTAACAAGGCAGTCAACAGCGATTCAGCCTGGTCCCGGTGGGATGAGCGGGTTGATTCCAGGAGCGTGATCGAACGAGCCAGTGCACGGCGATCACGCGCGCGTATACCGTCTCTTAATTTGTCTAAATCGGCGTCTGTCATTGCGTCTGGACCTGAAACTCAATAACCGGCTGATCAGGTTCGAGCGTATCACCGATCGCAGCATGGATCGTTTTAATAACACAGTCACGTTCCGCCTTCAGGACGTTTTCCATTTTCATCGCTTCGATGACAGCCAGCGCCTGACCCGCATGCACTGCGTCGCCTGCCTCGACGTCAATCGAAATCAGTAAACCAGGCATCGGTGACAGCAGCAGGTGACTCTGGTCCTTTGGGGTCCTGAGGGGCATAAAGTCATAGAGTTCACTCGTATGCGGTTCCAGAATCAGTGCCGAAACTAAGAAACCAGCGTGCACTACGCTATAGCTAAAATCAGCACGCTCAACTTGGGCATAGTAATGCTCACCATCAACAGAAAATGCTGTCACCTTTTCCGCGCCTGTCCACGCCGTGGTCAACTTCAGCACGTAACCGTTTACTCTAACCGAATAGCCCCCATCTTCGGGTTCAACGCTGCACCGGTACGAATTCCCTGCCGTACGCACAACATGGGTTTTTCTGAGGTTCGATGATGACGGGTTGTCACCCGACTGGAATACTAGGCTACGCTGATGGACAACCACTATAAGTGCAATGATCTTCGACAGTAGGGGCTCCGAAGGCGTCTGGGATACAAATCCCTCGGGATACTCTTCATCAATAAATGCAGTGGTGGTCTCTCCTGTCAAAAATCGCTTGTGTGCCAGAAGTGATGCCAGGAATGACACATTGGTCACCACGCCCTGGATGTGAAATTGATCCAGACTCTCACGCATCAGTGCTATGGCGGCATTCCGATCTGATCCATGACAAATCAGTTTTGCCACCATCGGGTCATAGTGAATACTGATCTCACTGCCTTCGTTGACGCCACTGTCGACTCGAACGCTGCCACTTTGTGGCGGCTGACGATAGTAGATCAACCGCCCGGTAGCGGGTACAAAGCCTCGCCCGGGGTTCTCGGCATAGATCCGTGACTCAATGGCCCAGCCGTCCATCGGAACATCTGACTGACTGAACGGCAATTCTTCACCTGCGGCTATGCGCAACATCAATTCCACCAGATCCAGTCCGGTGATCATTTCAGTGACCGGATGTTCGACCTGCAGGCGCGTATTCATCTCCAGAAAATAGAAGTTTCTGGCCTGGTCAACAATAAATTCAACAGTACCCGCAGAATAATAATCAACGGCCTTTGCCAGATCGACAGCCTGTTGGCCCATTGCTGCCCGCGTAGCGGAATCAATGAAAGTTGAGGGTGCTTCTTCTATAACTTTCTGGTGCCGACGCTGGATCGAGCATTCCCGTTCGTGGAGGTATACACAGTTGCCGTGGTGATCTCCCACAACCTGTATTTCGATGTGACGGGGCTTGTCGATATACTTTTCTATAAAGATACGATTGTCACCGAAGCTTGACTGTGCCTCGTTCTGTGCACGGTCGAAGCCCTCGCGGCATTCGGTCGAATTGAACGCTACGCGCATCCCTTTACCGCCACCGCCGGCGCTCGCTTTGAGCATAACGGGATAGCCGATTGCACGTGCCTTTTCGAGTGCATCGTCAATACCGTCCAATTCTTCGTCGTAACCAGGTATAACACTGATGCCGGCCTTTCGAGCGAGCGCCTTCGCGGTTATTTTATCGCCCATCACCTCGATCGCCCGCTGGCCCGGCCCGACAAATGCGATGCCCGCAGTGTTTAAAGCTTCCAAGAAGTCGCTGTTCTCAGATAGAAACCCATATCCCGGGTGTACAGCATCGGCCCCGGTTTGAAGGCAGGCGTCGACCAGTCGGTCAATTGAAAGATAACTCTGCGCAGAAAGCGCTGGACCGATGGCAACAGCCTCATCGGCATAAACCGTATGCATTGCATCCAGGTCGGCATCAGAAAACACCGCTACGCTAACGACACCCAGTTGGCGCAGTGACCTGATAATGCGGCAGGCAATCTCACCACGATTGGCGATTAAAACTTTCTTAAACAAAAATGATCTCGGCTCAATTCGACAGTAAGGTTAAGCGACGGGAACCAGCGCCCGCACAGCCGGGGAAACTGGTGCTATGCTGCGTTGCTGAATCACAGGGTTCAACGCTGGGTTCGGCATGAGAACCGTGAGGCCATTAAACCGCAAATCCCCTAGCGAGGCAAAATTAGACAGCCTACGCCGCCAATTACCAGCTAAAGCTGTAGTCTTTTTTCAAGGTCTGCCAGTTCTTCAGGTGTGTTGATGTTCAGAAACATATTCGGGTGATCTGAGAAATCTACCCGTGCCCAAACATGCCGATCCAGCCAAAGGTCAATCTTGCGACCACCGGAGTGCAGAAAATCCTCCAGGTCTGGGGCCAGATCCCGGTGAATCAGGCTAAACACCGGTTGCAGGCGATTACCATCATAAGCGACTGCGATACCAGTGCCCTTCTCTGGTACTGCAACAGACAACCGGACAACCAAATCGGCCACAAGCAAAGGTGAGTCACACGGCACCGTAACCAGCCAAGGCGTTGCAGCCTGGGTCAAACCAGCGGAGATGCCTGCCAAAGGCCCGAGAAAACCATCTTCGGCATCCCGGATTACCTCAAAACCCAGATCGGCATAGCGCTCGACATTCCGATTAGCACTGATCAGTACTGAATCGGTCTGCGGGACCAGTCGCTGAACGACCCAGTGCACCATCGGCCGTCCAGCAAGCTCAATCAGTCCCTTATCTCGGCCCGCCATCCGGCGAGCCCGCCCACCAGCAAGCACCAATCCCGTGACCTTATCGCTGTGCAGTTTCATTTTCAATCCTAGATGCTACGGATGTTCTGTGGGGTACAATCCCTATTATCCTCGAAAACAATTTCGACCAACCCCGTTGTGATGAAC
>LUSG01000117.1 GCA_001629395.1 Gammaproteobacteria bacterium REDSEA-S15_B12
GCGCCAACGTGTGGCACTCGCGCGAGCTCTGATTAAGAGGCCGAAGGTACTGTTGCTTGACGAGCCTCTGGGAGCGCTTGATAAAAAACTTCGTGAAGAAATGCAACTGGAATTGCGGGCACTGCAGGAATCGGTAGGTATTACCTTCATATTCGTGACCCACGACCAGGAAGAAGCGCTCACCTTGTCAACTCGCATTGCTGTCATGGCCCGTGGGAAAGCACTACAGGTCGCATCACCCAAAGATCTCTACAATCAACCGGTAAGTGTCGAGGTTGCCGATTTCATCGGTCAGATGAACTTTGTCGAAGCCCAGGTGATAGACGTGCGTAACGGTGAAGCGGTACTCGATACAGCTGGTTTGGGGAAAATTACCACCGCCGCAAACTCAGACTTCATTCACAAGGATACAACTATCATCGTCGCCATCCGTCCCGAAAAGCTGCTTCTGTCGGCTGACCGGCGGCCGGAAAACCAAGCCGCTGTACAAGGCATCCTCAAAACCTCGGCCTACCTGGGTGATCGAAATCACTTCTATGTCTCGGTTGACGGCGCCGAGAAACCCCTTGCCGTTGCGGCGACTGAAGCCGAGGTAAGCGGAGAAAAACCGCTTGACCACGAAAGCACAGTTTGGCTCTCTTGGGCAGACAACGCATTAATTCTACTTCCCCGCGATTGACCGCACCGGGGTAACTGTGCAGACACTTTCTGGCCAACCCCACTATCAGGAACCTCAGAGCTTTGCGGGATAGCCGCTATGACCTGCTGTTTGAGCCGGTTCAGATCGGCCCGGTAACCGCGAAAAACCGTTTTTATCAAGTCCCCCATTGCACCGGCCTTGGCCGACTTCGCCCACGCATGCTGGCGGCGTTGCGGGGGATGAAGGCCGAAGGCGGCTGGGGCGTGGTGTGTACCGAGTGGTGTTCCATCCACCCTGCATCCGACGACCTGCCTCATCCAAACGCATCCTTGTGGAACGACGACGACATCAAAGACCACGCCTTGATGACCGAGGCGGTGCACCGCCACGGCGCGCTTGCCGGTGTCGAGCTTTGGATAGGCGGGGCCCGCACGGCAAACCTCTACACCCGGGAGGTGGCTATGGATGTGGCAAGTATGCCAAACCTCGCGGGGCACGCTTATCAGAGTCGTGGTATGGACAAGTCCGATATTCGCGAACTCCGGCGCTGGCATCGAAATGCCGCATTGCGTGCCAAGGCGGCGGGCTTCGATGTGGTGTATGTCTACGCTACGCACGGGTATTTACTGTCCCATTTTCTATCAGCTGAAACCAACACGCGCAGTGACGAATACGGCGGCTCGATGGAGAACAGAACGCGTCTGCTGCGAGAATTAATTGAAGACACCAAAGACGCTGTGGGGGACCAGTGTGCCGTCGCGGTACGCTATTCGGTTGGTGGTGACGACGATGAGGATCCGTCGCTTACCAACGAGCGCCGCGACCGGTTGGAAATGCTGGCGGAGTTGCCAGACCTTTGGGACATCAATATCAATAACTACTACCAGGAAATGGGTGTCTCGCGATTCATCAAGGAAGGCTCCCTGGAAGAGCACATGTCCTTCGTCAAATCCGTTACCACTAAACCCGTGGTCACCGTCGGACGTTTTACCTCACCTGACATGATGGCCTCGCAGGTCAAACGCGGGGTTGTGGATTTTATCGGGGCCGCACGCCCTTCTATTGCAGATCCCTTTCTACCGAGGAAAATCGAAGAAGGACGACCAGAAGAAATTCGTGAATGCATTGGCTGCAATATCTGTTACACAGGCGATGGCCTGGGCGTACCGATCCGCTGCACTCAGAATCCAACCATGGGCGAGGAGTGGCGCCGCGGCTGGCATCCGGAATTTATCGCGGGAAAGGGCTCTGAATCGAGTGTACTGGTGGTTGGCGCTGGACCTGCTGGGCTGGAGGCGACCCGGGCGCTAGGCCAGCGCGGATACCGGGTGACCTTAGCGGAGGCGACCCGCGAACTCGGTGGACGAGTGACTCGTGAATCCAGGTTACCGGGTCTCAGTGAATGGCAGCGGGTGCGAGACTACCGGCTACAGCAGATCGATGTCATGCCCAACGTGGAGATATTCCGGGAAAGCGAGCTCAACATCGATGACGTGCTCGCGGTAGAAGCCGATCATCTTGTTTTCGCGACCGGTGCAGCCTGGCGGGCCGATGGCTTCGGGCGCAGTCATCTGCACCCGCTCACGGCCCTGAGCCCCGGCGCCCGGGTATTAACGCCTGACGATATCATGGCAGGCCACCTGCCCGATGGGCCGACGGTCATTTTCGATGATGACAGTTTTTATATGGGTGGCGTTATTGCCGAGCAAGTGCGCCGCGCGAACATGCCGGTGTCGATAGTTACGCCCGAAAACGTTGTCTCTGCCTGGTGTGAGTACACCTCGGAGCAGTATCAGGTACAAAAACATCTGCTGGAGTTAGGCATCGAGATTAAAACAGCCCATAGCCTGCTCGCCTACGATGGCCGGGAGGCGACGATTTCCTGCACCCACACTGGACGACAACAACCCATCAAAGCCGACGCGCTCATCATGGTGACCGCACGCCGCCCCAGAGACGGGCTGTACCAGGATTTGAATCGCCGTATGGAAGGTGGTCTGCAAACCCCTTTCCGTTCAGTGCGGCGAATCGGCGACTGCGAGGCACCGGCCATTATTGCTGCTGCTGTCCACTCAGGTCATCGATATGCGCAAGAACTCGATACCAATCCCGATCCGGATGTGCCTCTCAGGCTTGAATGACAGAACCCTGAATCACTAAGTTGCAAGGATATTTTTGGCAAAACTGCGGCAGCACAAGTGGTTTGAGTCCACACTGTCGGCAACAACCTATTGCCTTACCCTTATAGCACCGCCGGAAGAGCGGCGAGCAACCAGCCACCCACGGCTGTGAGAATAACGACAAGCCATGGGGGCACCTTCCAAAATACTAGCAAGGTATAGGCACCGATTGCGAGTCCAAAATCAGAAGGCGATAAGATCGCGCTGGTCCAGACCGGATCGTACAGTGCCGCGAGTAAAAGCCCAACGACAGCAGCGTTGATACCGAGAAGGGCGGTTTGCATTGCGATGGTGCGCCGTAACGAATCCCAGAATGGAAGCGCCCCAACGACGAGCAAAAAAGAAGGAACAAAGATCGCAGCCAGACAAATGAGGCCACCGGTCAATCCGTTCGGCACGGGTTCAAGTACGGCACCGAGATAGGCTGCAAACGTGAACAACGGTCCAGGAACCGCTTGTGCCGCACCGTACCCAGCGAGGAATGCGTCGTTTGAAACCCAACCGGGTGGTACAACTTCGGACTGCAGCAGCGGCAAGACAACGTGACCACCACCAAAAACCAGCGAACCGGACGAATAAAAACTCTCAACTAGTGCAAGTGTATGCGATGGGTAAGCCGATGCAAGAACCGGTAGCCCGATCAACCCAACGAAGAACAACAACAATGATGCGACCGCAAGGCGACGATTCACATTGATACCGATTGGCACATGTTCCGTAGGAGTCTTAGCGCGAAGGAAAAGCAGTCCGGCCAACCCGCCAGCAACAATCACACCGATCTGAGCGAGTGGTGTCGACACGGTGAGTACGGCGCACGCTGCAAGCACAGCCAGGGTAGCCCGCTTTGCATCTGGACACAGATTGCGGGCCATACCCCATACCGCCTGCGCGACTACTGCGACGGCAACCACCTTAAGACCGTGAAGGACACCGGAATTAACGACATCCTGAAAAGCGACGACGCCATATCCAAACCCAATAAGGGCGAATGCTGACGGCATTGTAAAGCCGATCCAGGCGACGAACGCACCCAATAAACCACCTCTCGCCAATCCAACGCCAATACCGACCTGACTGGACGCTGGTCCAGGTAAGAACTGACACAGCGCCACCAAATCAGCATAGGCGCGCTCATCTATCCAATTTCTGCGGCTGACAAACTCATCGCGAAAATATGCAAGATGAGCGATTGGACCACCGAATGAGGTGAACCCTAAGCGTAGGAAAACGAGGAATATTGTTAAAAGCGATGTTTGCCCTTCGGCTACTTTGACTACGCACTTTTGAGGTGATTCAACCAATGGGATATCCGTTTATCAATCTTTGGTTTAACGGCGTCGCTGAAAAGATAGGAAATCCCGTTCGAGAGGTTCAACAATCATCTGAATCAATTTGAACTGGCTGCTAAGCGATTCCACGATTCGATAGCATTACCCTCAGGATAATACTTAATCTCGATACGCACCGAATCTTCTAATGACTTATGACGATGTTTTACACCCATTGGATGATGATAAGTATCACCTGCCGCGATCTCAAAAGTATCAGACCCAATCGTCATCAGTACCGTCCCCTCTTTCTGATATGCAACAGAGTGATGATCTTTATGCATGTGCATACGATCAATCTCACCAGCCGGCCTGAAAGCCTCGAACACAATCAAGTTCGGTGTTGCCATCAGTACCTTTACCCTGTCTACGCCATCTTCATCCTGTGAATAGTCAGGAATTAGCTGCCTCATTTCACGTTTGGAGCTGGGGACAAAAAGCTGGCCTATATCAGCCGAATCCATAAACGCGACAAAGTTACCCAACGATTCTGGCATCGTCATCATTGCTCTCCTCCTGAGTAGTATCTGCTAATTCTAAGCGCTCCGAATCAAACCACAGCAGGAAAACCTCCCTACTGATTTAGTAAACTATCCTCCTAAATTGCTTTGTAAATACTAGTTTCCACCAATATCCTTTATCGCTCAGCCATAGTTAATGGCTATTCAGCACTGCATCGTGACCGTTTCTTACACAGTGTAGGAAACGACTAAAATCAGCACCGTGAACAAACCTCTCCACAATCTGACGGTCGAAGAACTTGTAAAGACCAGTGCGCAAACGATTGGACATTACCAAATGTCAGCACAATCATACCGAGACGGTACGCGCAATCACAATGTCAGTCAGAACATCGATGCATTACTGAGGCACATAGATGGTGATGCACCTTACGATATTCTTGATTTTGGGTGTGGCCCAGGACGTGACCTCATAGCATTTGCAGAACTCGGACACCAGCCCACTGGCCTCGACGGTTGCGCTGAATTTGTAAATATGGCGAAACAACAAGCTGGATGTGAGGTGTGGTGTCAAAATTTTCTCGAACTGGCACTCCCTGAGCACGCATTCGACGGCATATTCGCAAACGCATCCCTGTTCCACGTTCCCACCCAAGAACTCGAGCGTGTACTTAGCGAACTATGTTCTTCCCTGAAACCAGGGGGCATACTTTTTAGTTCGAATCCGAGAGGGCCAAACATAGAACGCTATGATGGCAGTCGCTACAGCGTGTTTCTGAATCTCGAAACTTGGCGGGCCTTTGTTCTGGCAGCAGGATTTACAGAACTCGAACATTACTATCGCCCAAAAAATCAACCGCGAGAGCAACAGCCCTGGCTCGCGACAGTATGGCGGTCACTTTCGTAGGAAGAAGTAGGCAGCCCTTTCTATCAGGCTTTTACTTATTTATAGGCGTCGAACCGGTTTCAGTTCGAAATAATCTTCCATCCTTCAGTATGCCAACATACATCACTGCATCGGTTGTCCCATTAGGAAAAGTAGCAATTGAATGAGCAACCATAATGTCGTCGTTCTCGTAGATACATCTAACGTTTTCTCGTTTGAAATTGTCACCAGCAATAATCTGACTAAACATTTCTTTCCAATCATTCAGGTCGAGCACTTTCCCAGTTGAGTGCATTACCATTGTCCAGTCGGGATGCATAAGTTCCATCATGGCATCTAAGTCTTTGTTACCAATTGCGGCTTCGAATTTTTCAAAAAAACTCATTTTCTGATCTCCCCATGTTGTTCGAACTCATTATGACAGGAATTAAATTAGCGGTAGAACGCCTCGCAATCATCGACCTAGACGTGCCATCAGTCGACACACTTTACCCTGCTGGTTAACCGAAAACTCAGTCGCACCAATCAGAAATACCTTAAACTTAAATAGAATTGCGACAATGAGTAACGCTAGCATAGAGTTGTTAAGATAATGGAGCCAAAATTAGCGCTATGACAGGATCAACAGTTTACCGGGGTGTATTCCCTATTGTCCCGACTCCCTTCGACGATGCCGGGACACTCGACCTCGACAGCCAGCGCCGGGTACTCGACTGTATGATCGACCAAGGCGTCGATGGACTTTGCATTATCGCCAACTATTCCGAGCAGTTCCTGTTGAGCGATGCTGAGCGGGACCAGTTAATGCGTGTCTGCCTCGAGCATGTTAGCCGCCGCGTGCCTGTCATCGTCACTTGTTCACATTTTTCAACACAGGTAGTCGAGGACCGGTGCCGCACTGCGGCAGAACTAGGTGCCGATATGATTATGCTGATGCCGCCTTACCATGGCGCCGGGCTGCAAGCAGACGAATCGGCAATCTTTGAACACTTCGAACGTGCAGCCTATTCAGGCAGAATTCCCATCATGGTTCAGGATGCACCACTTTCCGGTGTGCAGCTGCCGGTACCGTTGCTGGCCCGGATGGCTCGTTCTATTCCACTGCTTCAGTACTTCAAGATTGAGACACCACAGGCTGCCGGAAAGCTACGCGCCCTGATTGCTAGGGGCGGTGATGACATCGTCGGCCCATTCGATGGTGAAGAAGGCATCACTCTGATGGCCGACCTGGATGCGGGAGCTACTGGCACGATGTGTTCAGCACTAATGCCGGACTTGATTCGCCCGATACTGGAAGCACACCATGCGGGCGATCGTGCGACTGCGACGCAGCACTACCAGAAGATCCTCCCTCTGATTAATTATGAGAACCGGCAGTGTGGCTTGCGTGCAACCAAAGTCGTTATGAAGGAAGGAGGAGTAATCCGTTCAGAGCACGTGCGCCATCCCCTGGCTCCGCTTGATCCTACCATCCGCGCGGAATTACTGGAGCTTGCTCGCCAATTCGAGCCACTGGCACTGCGCTGGGGTGTTTGACGGTATACCGTGAGCCGTTGAAAAATATACTGAATTAAACCAAGTGAGCTTATGTTATAGCTGCACCGATTCTAACTAAGCAGTTGGTAACTCTCTTTTTTGTAGTCAACATTCAAATACTTCTTAGAATTCCCCTGTGATTCGTCCATTTCAAATTGAAGTACCCGATGAAACACTTGAGCTTATTCGTAGCCAGGTTGCAAGTTATGCTTGGCATGAGATGCCCGATGATGGGGGTTGGGCTTATGGTACGAACCTTAATTATATGAAAGAACTGTGCGCTTACTGGCTGGATGAATTCGACTGGCGTGCACAAGAGGCCGCCATCAACCGCTTTCCCCAATTTATTGCACCTATCGATGCTATCGACCTGCACTTTATTCATGAGAAAGGTAGCGGTCCTGCACCCCTACCATTGATTATTAGTCATGGTTGGCCTGGCAGCATCGTCCACGCCCGATCGGCCCACGCAAAATTGCGGGACTGTTCGCCACATTAATGACTGACGTTCTTGAATATCACAGTTATTTAGCCCAGGGCGGCGACTGGGGTGGTGCTATTTCAAGCTGGCTTGGCTTCGAACACGTACCCGCCTGCCGAGGCATCCATATCAACATCTTTACGATGCGCCCGCCCGACAGCCCTCGAGGTCGAGAAGAAGAAGCCTGGGCCACTCAATTCAAGCAGGAGCAATTATTGGAAGACGGTTACCGAACCCAGCAGGCAACCAAACCACAGACTCTAAGCTATGCAATGATGGATAGCCCTGTTGGCGTTGCTGCCTGGATAATTGAGAAATTTAACTCCTGGTCAGACACAGTCGGCGAGGACATTGAGAGCGTTTATACCAAAGACGACTTATTAACCAATATCATGGTTTACCTTGTTACGAGAACTTTCAACACCGCATCGTGGATCTACTATGGACGCCGTGAAGAGGGTGGTCGAGTGCTCTCGTCAGACGGGCAACGCGTAGAGGTGCCAACAGCAGCGGCCTTGTTCCCAGCTGAATTACTTTCCTGGCCACCTCGATCGTATGCTGAGCGCGTCTACAACATTACTCGCTGGACCGAGATGCCGCGCGGTGGACATTTTGCGGCATTAGAACAACCAACTTTATTGGTTGATGACATCAGGGAGTTCGCGCGAACCCTACGCTAATCAACTAATACCAAAATATTTCTCAAACAAGGCTTGGGGAGAATAGCCGAAAGACTCAGATGGCTATTCCACTTCGCGACAACCGATAACGAAAATGTCTAGGTACTAGACTATTTCTAACGGTAAGTCTCCACCCCCAACCAGTTGCTCCAGACCGTCCCTGGTCAGTGTCCAGGTTCCGCCCTGGATGATACCGATGTCTTCATGATCAAGCTGCAGGTAGGCATGAAGCACGAACACCATTCCCGGTACCAGGCGATCCCCGAATCCCCGGCTTATCTGCAATGATTCAAGCCATACTGGTGGATAGGCGAGTCCAATCCCGTAACCAAATCGCATATTGGCGTAGGCTTCCAATCCGGCAATGCGTATAGGTTCGAGAGAAGCTTCCTCGATGTCAGCCACCAATGTGCCAGACCGGCATTGGCTGATACCAGCGGCAAGCGAGGCTCGCGCAACTTCATAAAGCTCTGTCACTCTTGTGCTCGCCGCACCGCAAGCCATGGTATGAACTGCTGCGGCATGGTAACGGTGTGAGACGCCGGCAAACTCAAAATGAACAATGTCACCGTACACAATCACACGATTTCGCGGCGTCGCGTGACCTCCGGGGGTTCGTGGACCGCTTGAGATCTCCGTCGGAATGGCCCAGTAGTCACTGCCTGCCTCCCGCATTGCTCCTTCTACAGCTGCGGCCAATTCGATCTCCGTCGCCCCGGCCCGCAATGATTTACGAGCCGCAGCAAGACCTATATCGGCATAACCGGCAGCCTCACGTACATAACGCATCTCTGTTTCAGATTTAATAACCCTGAGATTACCAAGCAAGCGAGTAGCATCGAAGATTTCAGCCGGTTTGAACACCGAGACCAATTCGGTAAACAATACAGCATTCAACGCGTAAGACTGTAATTCCATCGCAATTTGGCCACCTGCCCAACCTTTCTCACGAACAACCCCAG
>LUSG01000118.1 GCA_001629395.1 Gammaproteobacteria bacterium REDSEA-S15_B12
TAGATGTTTCCTGATGAACAATAATAAGTATCTCTTGTGCCATGTTACCTAAAAAACCGGGGGTAATCTGAATCAAGCGGCGAAGTGTAGTCGATCTGAAACCTGGATCAACATCGTGCCAGTTCTTTCTTCAGGTACTGGACCAATCGGACATGTGCATTTACACCTGCGCGCAGTTCAGCTTCCACGTTGTAGTTGGTATTGACGTTTACATCATAGGTCCACTTGCACCCGGCACGATCGATGATGAACTCGATCCCGGCGATGTCAATCTGTTGCTCACGTAAAAAGTCTTCATAGCGGGAAATAATCGGATCCACGTAGTCCGTAATTATCTCGAAACGCAGCATCTTTGTTTCAGATGAATTGAGTTGATCGGGCACAGAGCAATTGTCCGCCGGACACAGCTCAAAACCTCCCGAGGTATCGACACGAAGTGCGTAAACGAATTTACCTCCAATAAACTCACAGCGGGTAATAAAAGGTTCAGGGCTGTCGATATAGACCTGAAGTAGAGTGACGCCATCAACTGGTGGGGTTTCGGCCAGGACATCTAGCCGGATTTCAAATGCATCGAAACTATCGAACCGTTCAACGCCCAACCCCATGCCCGCGCGATTGTGCTTGGTTACAAACGGACAAGGCATGTTCCTGGCCAGGCCAAGTAACTGTTCTGGGCTGCGCGCGGCATAAGTCAATGGTACGGGGAGTTTGTGCGCCATCAACGCCTGGTATTGCCGCATTTTACTGAGTTCAAGATCCAGCGCTGCACTGCCGTTAATAACACGCCGCCCGTGGCGTTCAAGCCAGCACAGCACACCAGCCGTAAGCTCAGGTACCCCCGAGTGACCACGGGTATGCGCAGAAGCGCTCATACGAACATAAAAAATGCCCCGTGGCGGCTCGGCTGCGAGATCAGGCAGAAAAGAAGCCATGTGCCATTCGGTAAATGGCAGACCCATTTCAGCAAAAGTCTCACGGAAGGGCGCAAGCCATTGGTCGTTCTCGTGGAGAATGTAAAGCATAAATGCAACTCGCACCCTTGATACTGATCGTTAACCAGCGAAAACAGCAATGCCATTATCGCAGACATTTAACGGTGCACGAACAGCTGGCATTGCATTACAACACCTTGGCCTCCTAAACTCCTTGGCATATTCTTAACGATTCTCCGTTTCCACGGTTGTTTCCCCGTGGACCATTACGTTCCGCGACACACGATGACCGACGCCGCGCAAACCCACAAACTCTCAAAGCAATGGCTCAACGATGCCGAACGTGTGGTCGTGCTGACAGGCGCCGGTATTTCTACGGACTCAGGTATTCCGGATTTTCGCGGACCCCAAGGGGTTTGGACCAAAGACCCGGATGCTGAGAAACTTTCGGACATTCGCCATTACCTGGCTGACCCGGCGATCCGGAAAAAGGCGTGGCAGGCTCGACTCGATTCACCTGTTTGGCAGGCCCGGCCAGGTGCTGGTCACCACGCTCTCGCCCGACTTGAACAACTCGGTAAGCTCCATACATTGATCACTCAGAATATCGATGGCTTACACCAACTGGCAGGAAACAGCCCTGATGTTGTTGTCGAGATCCATGGAACCGTCCGCAAGGTGCGGTGCATGTCCTGTACTTACCTCGTGGACATGAGCATCGTACTGGAGCGTCTACGTTGTGGTGAGGACGATCCTTCGTGCCCGGACTGCAGCGGAATTCTGAAATCAGCCACCATCTCATTCGGTCAGAATCTGGTGCCAGAAGATTTAGTCCGATCGGAAAGTGCCGCGAAACAGTGTG
Organism: Gammaproteobacteria bacterium REDSEA-S15_B12; assembly: GCA_001629395.1. Lineage (GTDB taxonomy): Bacteria > Pseudomonadota > Gammaproteobacteria > Arenicellales > UBA868 > REDSEA-S09-B13. The sequence continues at coordinate 1,798 of LUSG01000118.1, forward strand.
ACCTGCTGCTCGCTGTGGGATCGACACTGTCGGTTTACCCGGCGGCAAGCGTAGTGCCCATCGCAAAACAATCTGGTGCCCGAATCATAATCATCAACGGTGGCCCCACCGATTTGGATGGGATCGCAGATGCCGTACTGCGCGGTCAGATCAGTGAACTGCTGCCGAGCATCGTACCCAGTGCCCATTGAATGCCATATTCACCAGCACCTATTCACGCCAGAACTAAAATGCTGATTCCCGGGATTTGACGATCGCAGTAACGACCTCGTTGTAGGGCGCTCGTGTTCCGACAGCAACAGCAACGACTGGCACCATGCCGTTTATGGCATCAATTTCCGAAGGGCGCCGGGCAAGATGATCCAGCAGCATTGATGGCCGCGCGTCCGGCATCTTACTGCCAAATTCGAGGACATATTTCTCCGCATCAGTGAATGAAAGCTGGATCTCTTTCGCTCGTGCAGTGTCGTATGCCTCGAGAGCACAGCCTCGCGCAATCTGCCACGAGAAGGGATCACTCATAATCTCTCCAAGGGTACGCTCGAATACTGTGCACGGTGCGCTGAACGTCACATTACAGATGAATTTTTCCCAGATCAGCTGGTTAATGTCTTCGAAGGCCTTGACCTTAAACCCTGCCTCCTGCCAGACGGCAGCAACCCGCTGAACACGATCGGTAAGACCACCTCGCATCTCCCCCACCCGGATCAGCTCCATACCATTGTGGTGTACATGACCCGGACCCTTTATCGATGCACCAAATCCTCCGGCAACCCCCAACAGGATATTATCCGTTGAACGATACTGTGCAATACGTTCCCCGGCTCCCAGACCATTCTGGATCGTCAGTACCAGTGTGCTGTCACCGACAATAGGCGCAATACTTTTTGCAGCGGCACCGACTCCAGATGCCTTTGTGGCGATAATGACGAGATCACAGATACCCGCTGCGTCAGGACTTTGCGCAACGTTCAGACTGTGCACCGTTCGATCACCGCTCGCACCCTCGATCCGCAACCCCTGCTCACGAATCACGTCCAGATGCGCCTGCCAAACATCTATTGCCCAGACTTCATTTCCTGCGTCGGCCAGCAAGCCCGCGTAAACCGAACCCATAGCACCGGTACCGACTACTGCGATCTTCATCCGTCCAGATCCTCGATCAGTGAAATACCTGTTGTAACTCCGCTAAGATTATAAGCATCCCACTTAAGGATCCAACCGGCCCTAAAATATCAATTGTCGACGGTTCCGGATCAGGGCCCGAACTCTCATAGCGGCATGGCCTGGACCGACCCGGACCGTTCAATCCCGTCTGCACTGTGTACGCTAACCGACTGGCCAGTCGCCCAAAAACCCGTCTGAATCATACCCAGCGCAACATTGCGCTTCAGTCGGGGTGACCAGATCGCCGACGTCACATAGCCCACAGGCCTACCTGCTGCATAGACAGGCCAGGGCGAACCACACGCCGGACACGGACCGCCATCAAACACCACGCCCCGACTGCGCTGTGCGGGACCATTGCGCGAAATATCTTCGAGGGCAGGCCTACCGATATAGTCAATTCGGCCATCAAGCGCACAGAACCGATCCAGATTAATCTCGAGCGGATTATTACTGCGGGTCATTTCGTTACCATATGACAGCAGACCGCCTTCAATACGCTCAATAAGATTCGGGCAACCGGGCATTACATCGAGACCCTGACCTGCCGACCACAGCGCATCCCACAGTTCAGTTCCCAAGCTGCTGTCATCCAGGTAGATCTCAAACCCGCCTTGCTTGCTGTAACCGGAACGCGCAACCACCAGTTGACGATCCAAAAAGTCAAAAAGGCCAAAACGAAAATAGGCCAGATTCTGGACTGCGTCACCGAACACGGCTGCAACCAGATCTTCGGCCCGCGGCCCCTGAACCGCAAGTGGAGATACGTCGGGCTCAGTGACCGCGACATCTATTCCCAGGCCCAACGCAAGCCCTTTGGCCCACAGCAGAACATCGGAATCGGCAATTGATAACCAGTACCAGTCCTCAGCACGTTTGAGGATAACCGGGTCGTTAATCAGGCCCGCTTTGTCATCAATCAGAGGAGCATATAAGCACTGCCCGACAACCGCACTACCAAGATCTCGGGGGGTCATCATCTGGACCAAGTAAGCGGCTTCGGGTCCGCGTACTTCGACCTGCCGCTGGCAGGATACATCCCACAACTGCACGCTCGACCGCAAGTGCCAGTATTCCTCCTCTACTGTTCTGCCAAAGGCCTTGGGCAGCAGTGTGTGATTAACGATCGAATAGCCCTGAACACCCAACGTTTCAATGCGATCCGTATAAGGGGTACGACGGTTGCGCCGGGAAACCGCCAGTGCCGGTGAACTCATCGACAATCAGGTCTGTCTAACCAGACCACCAGACGGTATAGCTGTGGGGGGACAGCACGACCGGGATATGGTAGCGGGCATCGGGGTCTGGCAAGCTGATTCTGACCACAACCGACTGCATGTTGTGATGGGACCCTTGCGCAATTACTGCAACCGGGAAATAGTCACCCGTATGAAACACCAGCTCATACATAGTGTCTGCCGGATTATCCTCGAGCGCAACGGATTCAGATATTCTGCCCTCACTGTCCGAGTGCGTCTCAAACAACCGTTGCGCCGAGCGGTCCTCTGAGAGCTGGAAAAACTCTACACGGATCCCGGCAGCCGAGATGCCTTTTACAGAATCCAGCACATGAGATGATATAACTGCCATTGTTCCGTCCTATACGATAGTACTGCCAGTAATACCGGTCCTGGCAACACGCCCCGAATCTATTCTATCGATGCCTTGTCTCGTTTGCTGGTGGTCGCCAGCACAATCGGACTGATGACCCCCTTCGTCCGCACATTGACACAAGCTGTTTTACCGCTGGCCAGAGCTCTGTCTATTGCTGGCCTCAATTGCTCGCGATTCTCAACCAGTTCGCCGTAACCACCGAGCCCCTCGAACAACGAATGAAACGGGATATCTCGGAAATCGGTGGCCACATGACGATCGTGTCCGAACAACCTTTCCTGCTGCTGTGAAATAGTGGTTAATCCTCCATTGTTGTCAATTACAACCGTGATCGGGGCGTTCTCCTGGAATGCTGCTTCAACACTTAAGCCGCCGGAAAGAAATGCACCGTCACCACTGACCAACACAACCTGGCTGCCGGGGTGATTCAACTTGGCAGCCAACGCAAAAGATACCCCGACACCCAGCATACTG
>LUSG01000119.1 GCA_001629395.1 Gammaproteobacteria bacterium REDSEA-S15_B12
ACCAACAGTGTCAGCGGCACATCCGCTACAGTCAACGCCATACTGGATGCCGTTGCCGGTGGCATTGGAGAGTCCGGTTCAGCTGCGGCGGTATCGTTCAGTGCAGGTTCCCTGACAGAAGGCGCCCAATTGTTCAAGACCAGCTTCAACCCCAAAGACTGGTCAGGGGATGTCACCGCCTACGCACTCGGCGACGATGGTGATGTAGGTGCGGAAAACTGGAGCGCTGCCAACCAACTTGATGCCACGCCGATCGAACAGAGGGTGATTCTTACCGTGGGAGAGACGAGTGGGGGAACTCGGGACGGTGTTCCCTTTCGCTGGGACAGGCTCACGGCGTCACAGAAACAAGACCTTCAGACTGAACCGAGCGGCGCTCTGGGAAGTGTCACCAAAGGCGAGGCCCGGTTGAACTACCTGCGCGGTAGTCGGTTGGATGAAGGCGCGGGTCATAACTTTAGGGTCCGAAGCAGCGTGCTCGGAGATATTTGGCATTCCGGCACTGTATACGTTGGTATCCCGAACCAGCCCTGGCCAGATTCTGGTGGGGGTTTCCCAACCGGGGAAGATAATTACTCCAGTTTTAAGGCAAGTCAACACGACCGCGCAGCTGTAGTTTATGTGGGTGCCAACGACGGTTTTTTGCATGGCTTTCGAGCGCTTGATGGCAAAGAAGTGGTGGCCTACGCGCCAGGCAATTTATTCAGCAGTGGTGTCAGTGACGGCTACCACCGGCTGACAGATCCAAATTTCAACCACAACAATTTGTACGTAGACGGCACACCTTTTGTCAGCGATGCCTATATCGCCTCGACAAATGGTGGCAGCGAAAGTTGGCGTACTGTTTTAATCGGCCCGCAAGGTGGTGGTGGACGGGGCCTGTTCGCACTCGACGTCACTAATCCAGACAGCAGCAGCTTCCGTGAGGGGAATGCCGCAAACATTGTCATGTGGGAATTCACCAACAGCGATGACGCCCACCTGGGTTATACCCAGGCCCGCCCGACCATCGCCTTGCTCAACAACGACCGCTGGGCAGTCCTCACTGGCAACGGACCGACCGATACCGCCAGTGACGAAACTGGAGGAGAATCGCAATTGTTCATCCTATACCTGGACGGCGGTATCGACGGAACCTGGACCTATGGCACCGATTATCTCCGGCTCCCGACAGGGTCGGGATCAAGTGATGCGCGCAACGCACTGATGACACCGGCTGTAATCGATATTGACGGCGACGGTACTGCTGACCGGGTTTATGCCGGAGACCTCAACAGTAATTTATGGGCATTTGATCTCAGCAGTTCCGATGTCGGTGACTGGGGAATTGCACATGGTTCCAGTCCATTGTTTACGGGTGAATCAAGCCAACCGATTACCGCGAAACCGACCGTCATCAAACACCCAACTCAAAATAATGGACCGGCTCCGAATCTGATGATTCTGTTTGGCACAGGCCGGTTCCTTTCTGACAACGACAAAACCAGAACCGACCCGCAGTCGTTTTACGGTGTCTGGGACACTGGAATAGGCGGTCTCACACGGGCAGACCTTGTGGCCCAGACCTTCCTGCTTAACGATGACAGTATCGGTGGGCGAGTAACAGATCCAGACCTCGAAATACAGTACGCCAATGCAACGGGCCGGCAGTACGGGTGGTACATCGACCTACCGACAGCCGGTGAACGCGTGGTATCGAGGGCGCTGGTAAGAGATGACATCGTATATTTCAGTACGATCATTCCCGATGTCAGCGTCTGCGCCGAGGGTGGTACCGGCTGGGAGATGGCGGTGAAAACGGAAAACGGCGGCAGCCCGGATGCGCCTGTGTTTGATTTTAACGATGATAATGAAATCAGTTTGAGTGGAGATACTGCCAGCATTACCCTGTCCCGGGCAGGTGACACAATTACCGAAGACATCGCTTACGGTGGACGCAAGCTGGATAAGGATAAAGGCATGCCTACAGCACCTGCTATTAAGGGTAAGCGACGCTATACTGCAAGCACTGCTGACACTGGAAAACCAAAATCAACAGCACTGGAAGAAAGCGCAGCGACATTAACCGGTCGCCTGTCCTGGGAGCAGTTGTTTCCCTCGCAGTAGTGCGAACCTAAGACAATAATTTTCATACCGGTTCAAACAACCCATGCTTCAGATTCCTAATAGATCCCGGGGCTTCAGCCTGATTGAGTTGATGATCGCCGTAGTAATTGTCGGCATACTTGCAGCAATTGCGATCCCGATGTATTCAGACTATGTCACCCGCTCCCGTCGAGCCGACGGGCAAGCAACTCTGATGCAGGTTGCCCAGGAACTGGAGCGCTGCTACACCCAGTTTTCCAAGTACAACGACAACAGCTGCAGCGTGGTCAATGGCGGTGTGGTCAGTGAAACCTCTGACCAAGGGTTCTACGTGGTCACCGCCAACAAACTTGACGAATCGGCCTTCACATTAACCGCAACCCCACAGAACGAACAAGCCGATGACACCGACTGCAAAAAACTAATACTGACTCACCTCGGCGAAGAAAGTGCGACTGGAGATGATCCAGAGAGCTGTTGGTGAGCCATCCATGGTTTTAAAGTCATTATCTAACATAATACTAAATGCTATACACTGATTACCCTTGGGAGGCAGAAAAGGCTCTGCTGTAAATTCAACCCTTTGTCTATCATTCGCACAATCGTCCCAATTTCCAAGGTTAAAGCAATCTCCATCACGAAGCTCAAAACGTTGATACTGATTTCCTCTTCTTGATTCTTTTGAATCATTTACAAATTGAAAATTGTGGCTGTTAATTCCTTTTATGCCGTAATGTGTTTTCCATCCTGAATGATAAACAGGGTTGATAGTTGTAATGATGGTATTTGTATTTGATGAAGATGTTTGTTCATTAGAAGATGTTTGCTTATTATTAGTATTGCCGCAGTTGTATACAAAATAAGTACCATCTGCAGAAATACTCTTTACTGGGTCACTA
>LUSG01000012.1 GCA_001629395.1 Gammaproteobacteria bacterium REDSEA-S15_B12
GTCCTATTCCAGTGAACTGTCATGGACTGTAATCAATTTATTGCAGAAATACTAAAAAAAGAAGGTGTTGAGTGGATAGCTTGTTTTCCTAGCAATCCGTTAATAGAGGCTGTAGCACAGCAGGGGATAAGACCCATCGCATTTCGGCATGAAAGGGGTGCTGTGATGGCTGCCGATGGTTTTAGTCGAACAAGCGATCGAAAAAGATTCGGGATAGTCGCCGTTCAGTCCCAGGCGGGTGCAGAAAATGCACTCGGGGGGGTAGCCCAGGCTTATGCTGACAATATTCCAATACTGATATTACCCGGGGGCGTGAGTCTTTCGGAATTAGCTGTCCAGCCAAATTATTCGGTCAGTCAAAACTACCCGGGGGTTGTGAAGCGTGTCGAAGCAATTTATCGGCCTGAGCAGGTTGTTGCTGTGATGCGTCGGGCATTTAGTGCGCTGCGCAATGGGTCCCCAGGCCCGGTTGCTGTTGAACTCATTGCGGATGTTTGTGCGATGCAAGCTACACAACATATTGACCAGTACCTGCCGCCACCAACAGTAAAGCAACGACCCGACAGCTTGGATATAAGGGATGCGGTTCAGGCACTGCTTGGAGCGACACGGCCGTTACTGTGGGCAGGGGCTGGGGTATTGGCGGCGGAAGCAACGAGCGAGCTGAAGGACTTGGCTGAACTCGCTGCCATACCGGTTTTTACTACGATGCCCGGAAAATCAGCATTCGATGAGCGACATGCGCTGGCGTTGGGGGCAGGAGCTGGTACAACGACAGGTCCCGCACACTATCGGCTTCAACATTGCGATGTGTTGATCGCAGTCGGATCAAGTTTGACCAGATCACCTTACGCCCAATCGATACGCTCGGATGTTTTTATAATCCAAAATTCTAACAACCCGGATGATATCGGAAAGGACGAAGATGTGCGGATAGGCCTGGTTGGAGACGCCCGTCTGACTTTGCAAGCGTTGATCGAGGAGGTAAAAGTCCAGCTGGGCGGTGATATGCGAGATAAAACAGAAGTTGTTCGTGAAATTCAGGATAATCGTAAAAAGTGGTTTGATCAATGGAAGCCTTTGCTGGAGTCAGATTCAGAACCACTTAACACTTATCGTGTGATTAAGGAAATCGATAGTGTGCTTGATCATGAAAATAGCATTGTCACTCACGATGCGGGTGCACCGCGTGATTCTATCGTGCCATTTTATACGGCGACGACACCTCACAGTTATGTAGGGTGGGGGAAAACCACTCACCTGGGATTCGGTATTCCCTTGATGATTGGTGCCAAACTCGCCCACCCGGAGCGATTTTGCCTTAATCTAATGGGGGATGGTGCCTTCGGAATGTCAGGTACCGATATTGAGACGGCTGTGCGTGCCGAGGTGCCAATTACAACTGTTGTTTTGAATAATGGAGGTATGTCAACCTATCCTGGCGGCTTCCCAACAGCGCGAAAACAGTACGGTGTTTCCGCGATGTACGGAAACTACGCTCAGATAGCAGAAGGCATGGGCGCTGTTGGTTTTGTTGTAGAGTCTCCAAGGGAATTGATTGATGCCTTAAAAAGTGCACAACATCTGAACAAAGACGGTAAAACCGTACTGGTTGATGTCCACTCGAATATGGAGAGCCGGCGTTCTAGATGGAACTGACCCAGCTGGGTAGGCAAAGAGAACGCCTCTAGAGGCATGATGTGTTTATGGTGACATAATAAATCCGGTGTATCCATTAGCAACGACGTCGTCACATTTTTGTTTGTACGTGTGAACACCACCGACGTAGGGCATGAACACCTTGGGTTTGCCCGGAATATTGACGCCCATATACCAAGAATTTGCCAAAGGATAAAGCGTTGAATCGGCAACATCCTTGACATGCTTTACCCACGACTCCTCTGCTTCAAATGTCGCCTCAATTTGAAATAAATCTCTGGACCTCAAGTGTTGTAGGCAGTCTGCGATAAAATCGACATGTTGCTCAATTGAAAGGATCATCTGACTCTTTACGCCCGGGCTACCCGGGCCAGTAATCGTGAAGAGATTTGGGAAGCCGGCCATCATGAGCCCAAGATAAGTGGTAGGCCCTTGTTTCCATGCCTCATTAATTGAAAACCCATCTTCAACATGGATATCTATATCCAGAATTGCACCAGTCATTGCATCAAACCCTGTGGCAAAGACGATAGAGTCGACTATGTATTGGGCATCTCCTGTCTGGATCCCATCGCAACTGATTTCTTCAATAGGTTGATGACTGACATCGACCAGTGTGACATTACTTCGGTTGTAGGTCTCATAATAGTTGGTATCGAGTATTAGTCTTTTGGTGCCAATTGGATGGCTCTTGGGTGCCAATAGTTCCGCTACGGTCGGATCGTTCACAGTTTTTCTAATTTTTTGTCGGACAAATTCGGCCGCAGTGTCATTTGATGCCTTGTTTAACAGGAGGTCATTAAATGCATAGAGAAAGCTAATCTGCCCACCTTCTTGCCACTTTTGTTCGTAGATGTGCGTTCTTTCTTTTTCTGAGACCTCTAGCGCAGATTTATCAGGTGGGGGATAGCCTGAAATACCAAACGGAGTATCAAAAGCTGCTTTTCGTCGTGCTGGATATTCAGACTTGTGTCGTTGCTCAATTTGCGGGTCAAGCGGACCGTTGCGTGCAGGTAAACTGAAGTTCGCGGTACGCTGAAATACATAGAGGTGATCGGCTTGCTGAGCGATGTGGGGGATAGATTGAATGCCAGAGGAGCCAGTCCCGATAATCCCCACCCGTTTACCAGAAAAATCAACCCCTTCGTGAGGCCATAATCCAGTATGAAACCAATCACCTTTGAAACGCTCAATGCCATGAAAATCTGGAGTCTGCGGAATCGATAGATTTCCAGTCGCCATCACACAGTACGAAGCACGAATGTTTTCACCTTTATCAGTAGAGAGCGTCCACAGCATTTTTCTACGAGAATAGGTGGCGGATTTAATTCGTGTGCTAAACCGAATATCGCGACGTAGATCGAATTTTTCGGCCACGTAATTTACATATTTAAGTATCTCTGGTTGGGTACCGTAACGTTCGGGCCAATTCCATTCCTGTTGTAGATCATTAGCAAATGAATACGAATATTCAAGGCTTTCAACATCACATCGACATCCAGGGTATCTATTCCAATACCATGTCCCACCTACGTTGGGCCCAGCCTCAAACGCGAGGGCGGACATACCGATACCCCTTAGCCGGTACAAGAGGTACAAGCCTGCGATACCACCACCGACTATTAGAGCGTCGAAGTCTCGATCGACTTGCATATAATGTTGCCTCGGCACTGAAAGGATTTTGTTTATCTTAGTCGGGCTTAGGCTGGATTGTCAGGCTGTAATAGATTACCGTTCATAAACCAGTATATTCTAGGCCTGGAAGCCCCTGTAATCGCTCTGTCGGGCGTTTGAGCCTAGATAATTGGTTGGGGGTACGCAGTGTGGCCAATTGATCATAGGCGAAAACCGAGACTTACTGTATTTTTAGATAGTTAGGTATTTGTAGGG
>LUSG01000120.1 GCA_001629395.1 Gammaproteobacteria bacterium REDSEA-S15_B12
GACCAGTGTGGCCAGCGGCGTGTTGGGCTTCAGACCCCCGGTTACAAAAGGCTCAAGTTGAACAGCTTGTTCAACAGGTATCCGCTGCGCTATGGGTTCGCCTTTTCGCCATCGGTGAACCGCTAGATAATTGGCAACACTGCCGATGGCATCAGCAATGCTGTTTAGGAGATCGCTTCGATCATCGCCGTCAAAATCTATCGCGTACCGCCGGTAACTGCTGGGCATGAACTGAGAAATACCCATCGCCCCAGCATAAGATCCTTTAACGACTAATGGATCAAGATTGTTGTCGCGTACCAACACCATATAGTGTTCCAATTCGGAAGAAAAGAACTTACTTCTACGTGGGTACTCCAGTGCCAATGTGGCAAGACTGTCCAACACCCTTAGATTCCCTGTAACTTTGCCATAGCGGGTTTCTATTCCAATAATGGCAACGATCACTTCAATCGGGATACCAAACCTAGCCTCAGCACGGTCTAACAGGACCCGATGCCGTTTCGCAAACTTAACACCGTTCGCTACAGATCCCTCATTTACAAATAGTCGACGATAGCGGTGCCACGACAACCGCTCAGCCGGTCGGTTCATCGCTCTGATTATCTTTTCCTTGATCTGAGCTTGTTCGAACCATTCCAGGAGTTGAGTTCTATCCAACTCGTGTTCCTGGACCAACCGGTCGGCAAGTTCAATTAACTGGGGATATTTTTCAAGCGACACGGCCCGGGCGGTGGACCCTGGTACCAGACTCAACAGAAGTACAACGAGACTACTCAGGCAAAAAAATACTGCTTTGGAGGCAACTTGACTCCAAAACATATGATGTGTCTTCATGTCATTAACCCTCGACGCGTGTAGGCACCCATCATAATTCCAAAGGCTGCCATCAATGTGAGCATTGAAGTGCCGCCATAACTAACCAGCGGCAAGGGAACGCCAACCACGGGTAACATACCTGCAACCATTGCAGCATTTACAAAGAAGTAAAAGAAAAACGTCAGTGCCAGGCCACCGATCAGCAAACGTGAGAATACTTCTCTAACATGATAGGCCATAACCAAGCACCGTCCTACTAGAAACACATATAGTGTGACCAGGGCAACGACCCCTACCAAACCGAACTCTTCTGCGAAAACAGCGAATATAAAGTCAGTACTTTTCTCCGGAATAAATTCCAGATGCGATTGACTTCCAGCAAGCCATCCCTTTCCGGCCAAGCCAGCTGAACCGATCGCAATCATGGATTGAATGGCGTGGTACCCGCTTCCAAGAGGATCTGACCAGGGATCGAACATAGTCAGAATTCGTTGTTGTTGATAGTGCTGTAGTTGAGCCCAGAGGTACGGTGCTGCGGCGACTGCCGCCCCCATCAACATCAGTAGATGCTGCCATCGGATTCCACCGAGGAAAAGAACAAGCAAACCCGACACGACTAGCATTATGGCAGTACCGAGATCCGGCTGAACGACAACGAGTAACGCAGGCAATGCAATGGCCAGTATAGCGCCGAGCACATCAAGAAACCGAGGTGGTATAGCACGCCGGGTCAATAGCCATGCCACTGCCATCGGCACACCTAGCTTCATCAATTCGGAGGGTTGAAATCGAAACAACCCCAGATCCAACCACCGCTGGGCACCTTTACCTACATAACCTGTCACCAGGACCAGCACCAAGATAAGTAATCCACCTAAAAATATGTGTGGAGACAGGCGTCGAACAACTTCCGGTGGAATCTGTGCTGCAGCCAACATCACCCCTAGGGAAAGCAACAGCCTGATCCCTTGTCGCCACATCAGATTCCAGTTTTCGCCGCTGGCGCTGAAAATAAGTACCAGCCCTAAAACACAAAGGGCGAGCACGCCCATCAGAAGTGGCCCATCCACATGCATTTTCCTACCCGAATACATGCGCTATACCCGGAAGGGAGGCCCGTCTTAATCTATGGATGAAATAGTAGTCCATGATCTTGCGCGCAATGGGTGCCGCTGCACGGCTCCCACTTCCTCCATTTTCAACCACCACTGCAATGGCGATTCGCGGTTGCTCAACCGGTGCAAAGGCAATGAACAGAGCATGATCGCGTAACTCTTCAGGTAGTTCGTTGCTGCGATCATCCCGCTCTTGAGGAATCCCGACGACTTGTGCAGTGCCGGTCTTGCCGGCGATTCGGTAAGGACTGTTCCTGCCGCTGGCCCTCGCCGTACCTCTTGAACTGTGAAGTACCGATTCCATCCCTGCAATGACCTGATCCCAGTGGCTCGAATCCTTGTTTTTAATGCTTAATCCCCGCCGCTGCGTTGGATGTGTAATAACTCCGGAACCAGGATCCTCAAGTCCGCGGAGCAACCTAGGCCTGATCGGATGCCCTCGATTGGCCAGCGACGCAGTGGCATAGGCCAGCTGTAGCGGTGTAACCAGCAGATAACCCTGACCAATACCAGTAATAATAGTCTCCCCGGGATACCAGGACTCCTGCCGGTTTTTCTTCTTCCATTCAGGGGTCGGAACCAGCCCACTGGGCTCATCTCGAAGATCAATCCCTGTACGCTGTCCAAATCCGAATCCGCCGAAATAGTCTGCCATTTTTCTGATGCCGATTGAATTTGCGACCTGGTAAAAATACGTGTCGCACGACTGCTCAATCGCATCATGAAGATTTACGAATCCATGGCCTTTACGTCGCCAACAACGATACGCGTGGCTGCTACCAGGCAACGTAAATCGACCCGAACACACTATCTTCTTTTGAGACTCTAGACCGTTCTCCAGAGCAGCCAGTGCTAACAGGGGCTTGATCGTTGATCCTGGAGCGTAACGACCATACAAGGCCCGATTCACGAGGGGTTTATCGACCGACCCACGTAACTTTCCATAAGCCTCATGACTGATACCTTGTGAAAAAAGATTTGGGTCATAGGTCGGCGTACTCACAAAAGCCAAAATATCTCCACTGGACGGTTCCAGGGCCACCACTGCACCACGACGCCCGTCCAGTGCTTCAATTGCGACTTTCTGAAGCTGTGCATCCAGTGTCAAGTGGACATTTGCTCCAGCTCTGGCAGCCACATGGCTAACTTTTCTGACCACCCGCCCATACGCATCGGTCTCTACTTGCTGAACACCAACTTGACCAAGCAGTTCTGTTTCATAAAAGGATTCAATCCCGCTCTTACCGATGTAACTTGTTCCTTCGTAGGCTCGAGTATCAATCTTCTTTAGATCCTGATCACTGACCCTGCCCACATAGCCAATAACGTGTCCAGTCAAGTCATTCTGGGGATAAACCCTGCGCAGGCTGGCACTGAGTGTCACTCCTGGAAATTGCTGCTGTCGAACAGCAAAACGGGCAGCCTCGGTGTCAGTAAGGCGGGATTTGAGAATTTGTCTCTCAAATCTAGGTCTTTGTTTAACATTCTTTCGGAACCGCCGAATTTCTTGGTCTGTTAACTCGACCACCATACCAATCTGACTGAGCATGCGATCGATGTCCTTAACATTTTCAGGTATTACTTCTAACTCATAGACGGAATGGTTTTCTGCAAGCACCGTGCCATAGCGATCAATGATCATCCCTCTAACTGGCGGTAAGGCACGCAAATCAATCTGGTTATCCAGAGACATCGTGCGATACCGTTCGTGATGTGTGACCTGCAAGACAACAAAACGACTCAGCAAAGCAACCGCTAGCACAACCATCAAGACAGCGGAGATCATCAGTCGGGTCTTGACTATTCGTACATCCTGGTCACGATTGTTAACGCTGTGATTCTGCATCATTGCAATCGACCCCAGCGCCGACAGCGGCGAAGGATCCAGAACAGCAACGGCCAAACAGCGACTCCAACTGCCAGCGCTGGCCAACTGACCATACCTCCCAACTGTCCATCCACCAGATACTCAATGGCAACCAATATGGCAGTTTCGACCACAAGCAAAATCAGTATAAAGGCGGTCTGCTGCCAGACAGGATAAGCTCTGAGCCTTAGCGCCACGCGGCCCACCAGGAACGCAATCACTGTCTTGGTCAACGCATGACTGCCAACCAGACCGAAAGTCAGGAGGTCGAGCCCTAGCCCAACCAGCCAGGCAACACCCACCCCAACTCTTTGTGGTGCTGCCATACACCAATAAATCAGAACCAGGGTAACCCAATCAGGCACATAGCCACGCCACTGAGGACCAACGGGAAACGAAATAAGCACATACGACACCAAGAATGTTGCCGGAATAACCCAGACCTTTTGGCGGCTCGCAAACAGACTAGTCATCTGCGCTGTCTGCAGCTACCGGGAGTGCTGGATCCGATTCAGCAGATGTTTCAGCGCTATCATGCCAGACCAGCACGACCTGATGGCCTTTGTTGAGGCGCGCACTGGGCATTGCGTGAACAGCCATGAACGCCTCATCAACGTGGCGTTTGATTTTACTGACACGCGCGACAGGGTACCTGGAAGGATAGATACCACCCAGCCCCGATGTCACCAGCAAGTCACCAATACGAATGTCTGCATTACGATCGACATAGAGCAACCGCAGTTCTCCGGCTCCCCCTACTCCAAAAGCTATTGCCCGCAAGCCGGTGCGCACACTCTGAACCGGAACACCTTGTGTCGGGTCTGTAACCAACGACACGGCGCTACGAACCGAGCCCACCCGCGTTACTTGACCGACTAGGCCGCCCTCGTCTATCACCGGCAGACCGATGATCACCCCATCAACTGCCCCTCGGTTGATGAGGACGGAGTGTGAGTGACCATGAAGATTAACCTTGACCAGTTGGGCAAGTTGAATCTTGCTCGCGAGCCGGGCACCTGCATGCAGCAGATTTCTCAGCCGTTCATTTTCAGACTCGAGTGCCTTGAGTTGCTGGAGACGTGTCTGAAGTACGAGTTGCTTCCGACTCAGTTCAGCCAATTCCAGTTCGAGTTCCTCTTCTGAGTCCAGACTTCCCTCGAACCATCGATATAGAGTCGAAGGGGATGCTGCGATCAGATGAACGGGCGCACTGAGAACAGAGAGCACCCGCGTAATCTGGCGAACATTCTCACTGTAGAAGTGACCTGCCATCAGAACGATTGACAACAGCACAAAAAACAACAACGCGTGTACGGATTCGTAGCGGTGAAGTCTCACTCGACGGGCTACCGGCGAGCCCTTATTTGGTAACTCCTACCATCAGGTTTCACCTTGTCACAGTGATTCAAAGCAGCCATCAACGCTACTCCCGCGTGAAAACATCTCCCAACACTGCCATGTCTTCAAGTGCGCGACCACAGCCCCTTGCGACACAGGTCAAGGGGTCGTCAGCAATAACCACCGGCAACCCGGTTTCCTGCATCAGCCGCCGATCCATATCCCGAATCAGCGCACCTCCACCGGCAATCACTATGCCTCGTTCACCAATGTCGGCAGCCAATTCAGGTGGTGTGTTCTCGAGCGTTTCCCGAATTACACCAATGATCTGACCCA
The DNA here is from genome assembly GCA_001629395.1 of Gammaproteobacteria bacterium REDSEA-S15_B12. Taxonomy (GTDB): domain Bacteria; phylum Pseudomonadota; class Gammaproteobacteria; order Arenicellales; family UBA868; genus REDSEA-S09-B13. The sequence continues at coordinate 5,476 of LUSG01000120.1, forward strand.
AGGCATCACTGATTGCATCGTAAACCTCGTCACTGCCAATCAACAGACTGCGCGACATTCCTTCAGTCACATCACGTCCCTTGATTTCCATTTCACGATGATCAGAGTCGATCCAAGCCGTTCCGATCGCCTTCTTCACCCGCTCCGCCGTTGCTTCACCAATCAGCAATCCATGCCTACGGCGGACATAATTGATAATCGCATCATCAAAAGTGTCACCAGCAACACGTAGAGAAGTGGCATAAACGATCCCGCCAAGTGACAACACGGCGACTTCAGTGGTTCCACCTCCGATATCGAGCACCAAAGAACCAGTCGGCTCAGCAACGGGCAACGCAGCACCGATCGCCATGGCCATCGGCTCTTCAATCAGAAACACCTCCCGAGCACCGGCTGTCACCGCCGATTCTCGAATCGCACGACGTTCAACCTGATTAGACCCACCGGGCACGCAGATCACAATTCGGGGACTGGAGAAAAAACGGTTCTGTTGAACCTTTCTGATAAAAAATTTCAGCATGATCTCTGTGATCGTGAAATCTGCGATGACCCCATCTTTTAAGGGCCGTATCGCCTGAATATTTCCGGGCGTTCGGCCCAGCATCAGTTTTGCCTCCTGCCCAACAGCCAATATCGTCTTTTCTGGTGCTATAGAACCGGTTCGTATCGCAACCACCGACGGTTCATTGAGGATTACACCACGCTCCCGCACATAGACAAGCGTATTGGCCGTCCCCAAGTCGATTGCCAGGTCATTGGAAAATAGGCCAAAAAAACGCTTGAATAACATATGCCTGCCGAGTAAACGAAAAAATGTAAAGCGAGATTAAGCCGCGTACTGTAGCACAGGGTACCCCTGCCGGTTCAACCGGAGCAGGGTATAATCGACCTCTGATAACGAATGATCCTCCCCTGGTCGTGTCTATCTCCAAATCAGACGTAGAACGTGTCGCGCGGCTCGCCCGTATCGGTATCGAGCCGCATGAGGCTGAAAGCTACAGCATCGATCTGTCCAACATCTTGACCCTGGTGGAACAGATGAACAAGATCGATACTGAAGGGATTCAGCCAATGGCCCACCCTCAGGACATCCAATTGCGACTTCGGGACGACGAAGTAAAAGAGGTCAATAAACGGGACCAGTTTCAGACCATTGCACCCGCCGTGAAAGCGGGTCTCTATCTCGTGCCAAAAGTAATCGATTAGCGCCGGTACACCAAAACTTTGGGTCATCTCGTCCAGAATCTGCAGTTCTCAGGAAACCACTAACGATGCCGCACCGGCAAAGCCTGAGCGCTCTAAACAGAATGTTAGTAACTGGTGGAATCAGTAGTACGGAGATCACTACTCACTTTCTGGACCGGATCGAGCAAAGCCAGCAATTGAATGCGTTCGTGAGTGTTAATCGGGAACAGACCCTGGCACAAGCGCAACAAGCTGATGACTCAAGGCTAAATGAGCCTAACTCAGACCTCAAGGGTCTGCCTGTCGCTCTGAAAGATATCTTTTGTACCCAAGACCTGCTCACAAGTTGTGGATCCAGAATATTATCCAATTTCGTATCACCCTACGATGCAACCGTCGTTGAGCGTCTCGATAAAGACGGCTTTATCGTGCTCGGGAAAACCAACATGGACGAATTCGCCATGGGTTCTTCCAATGAATCGTCGTATTTCGGACCGGTACTCAACCCTTGGAATACAGCGCGCGTGCCTGGCGGTAGTTCCGGCGGTTCGGCAGCAGCCGTGGCTGCCAGACTGGCACCAGCTGCCATTGGCACAGACACCGGGGGATCAATTCGGCAGCCAGCCGCATTCTGCGGTCTGACAGGACTTAAACCGTCGTACGGACGAATTTCCCGTTATGGCATGGTGGCCTATGCCTCATCACTGGATCAGGCCGGACCGATTACCCAGTCGGCCGAGGACGCAGCCCTGTTGCTACAGACTATGGCTGGTTTCGACAGCCGGGATTCAACCTGCCTGGACACCGCTGTCCCAGATTATCTTTCGGCACTGAACACTGGCCTCGAAAACGTTAGGCTGGGGATTCCCAAAGAGTTTCTCGATCCCTCGATCGATGCCGAGGTGCTGTCCGCCATAGAAACAGCCCTAGAAGAATTCGAAAAACTTGGCGCAAAGCTGGTTGATATCGAGTTGCCCAACAGTAGCGCCGGTATTGCTGCGTATTACGTCATTGCACCCGCTGAAGCTTCGTCGAACCTGTCTAAATTTGACGGAGTGCGCTACGGACATCGAACCGCAGAGTTTAGTGATTTACTTGATATGTACGAAAAAAGCCGCGCAGAGGGCTTTGGCGATGAGGTTAAACGCAGAATTCTTATAGGCACTTACGCGCTGTCGGCTGGCTATTACGATGCCTATTACCTCAAAGCCCAGAAAGTCCGCCGAATCATTGCCAATGATTTTAGTCAGGCGTTCAAACAGTGTGACCTCATAGCGGGGCCAACGACACCTTCAACTGCTTTCCCCTTGGGTGAGAACCTTGACGACCCGGTCTCGATGTACCTTAACGACGTGTTTACTGTGCCGGTTAACCTGGCCGGACTGCCCGCAATTTCTCTGCCAGTGGGATTCGATCAATCAGGACTTCCAATCGGTCTACAACTAATCGGGCCATATCTCAAGGAGGCCAATATCCTTTCCGCGGCACACAGCTATCAGAAGGTAACTGACTGGCACCTACGCATTCCAGGAGACTACGAGTGACACATTGGGAAAGCGTCATTGGCCTGGAAGTGCATGTCCAGCTTCAGACTCAAAGCAAGATTTTTTCAGGCGCCTCCACTCACTACGGTGCCGATCCCAATACCCAGGCCTGTGCTGTTGACATCGCCCTGCCGGGTATCCTCCCAGTGATGAATCGTACTGCAGTTCAGATGGCGGCTACATTTGGCCTGGCAACCGGTGCAACCATCAACCATCGATCAGTATTTGCCCGAAAAAACTATTTCTATCCAGACCTGCCCAAGGGTTACCAAATCAGCCAGTATGAAATACCTATCGTGTCCGGCGGCAAAATCAATATCGGTGAAGGTGACACACAAAAACAGATCCGAATTACACGAGCACATCTTGAAGAGGATGCCGGAAAGTCACTGCACGATGGTCTGGGGGAGATGTCAGGAATCGATCTCAACAGAGCAGGCACGCCCCTGCTCGAAGTTGTCTCCGAGCCCGACATGCGCTCACCAGCCGAGGCTATCGCCTATCTGAGAAAACTTCACTCACTTGTTCGCTATCTCAAAATTTGTGATGGCAACATGCAGGAGGGCTCATTCCGCTGCGACGCCAACATCTCCATCAGAGTTAAAGGTGATTCAGAACTCGGTATACGGACTGAATTAAAAAACATCAACTCCTTCCGCTTTATAGAGCGGGCTCTCAACCATGAGATTCAGCGCCAGATCGATCTTATCGAGGATGGGGGGAAAGTTGTTCAGGAGACCAGGCTTTATGATCCAGATACGGATCAAACCCGGCCTATGCGGGGAAAAGAGGAAGCCCATGATTACCGTTATTTCCCTGACCCGGACCTACCACCTCTGGTGATAGAAGATGCTGAAGTGGAGTACCTGAGATCATCTCTGCCGGAACTTCCAGATGCCCGATGTGACCGCTTTATTGATGCTTACCAGTTGCGAAGATCAGATGCCCAACAGCTGACCGCTGATCGTGGGATTGCTGATTACTTTGAGGAGACGGTCAGAGAGGCCGGGGGTAACAGCAAAATCGCCGCTAACTGGGTTACTGGAGACCTGATGGCCGCATTGAATCGAGATAACCTTCCGATCGAACAAAGCCGGGTATCTCCGATCTTACTCGGCCGGCTGATCTACAGAATCAGTGATCAGTCCATATCAGGAACAATTGCAAAGGACATATTTTCCGACCTTTGGGATAACGGTGGCGATGTAGACCAGATCATAGAAGCCCGTGGTCTAAAACAGATATCCGACAGTGCAGAGTTGGAGCAGGTTGTCGAAGAGATACTATCGAAGTTCAGCGAACAGGCCGACCAGGTAAGGCAGGGGCAAGGAAAAGTTCTGGGTTTCCTGGTAGGCCAGGTCATGAAGGAAACAGGTGGTAAAGCCAACCCGAAAGCGGTGAATGAAATTCTGTCCAGAAAACTCTCGCCTTGATGCGGTCTGAACACAGGATACGTCTGTACTACTGGGTACTACTCAAATCGATCTCATGGTTAATTCCCGGCACCTGCGTTACAGTACGATCTTCCAAATTGCCCACAAAAAGATCGTGCCAACCCAAATAAAAAAAGCGTTCTTAGGCTGCACACTCCTGATCTTTACAGGTCTACTGGCGAGTTGTGGGGGCAGTTCCAGCGGGGGCATTTACAATCAGGCCTTCAATTTGTCGGGTCAGTGGTCAGGAACCATCAGCGATAACGATGGAAGTGCAGATACGATCAAAGCGACATTGTCAGATAATGCCGGCTCAATCACCGGCACCTTGACTCTAAATGGACACAGTTGTCTCTCGAGTCGCAGTGTGACGGGTACTGCGGTGCAAGATTCTGCCAATAC
>LUSG01000121.1 GCA_001629395.1 Gammaproteobacteria bacterium REDSEA-S15_B12
GCACAACCAGTTTAACTAGATCTTCTGTCTGTTTGACCGATTCTAGTGTGTGCCTGAACCAGGTTGTCACCGATCCAAAACGGTTCAGACCGTTGCAAAGTGTGGCTTCTAGGCGGGGGTGCTGGAAGGCATTTCTGCGAGGGTAACCAAATTCACGGGTCTGGGGCTCAACTCTGGCAAAACACCGACCAGTGGATGTGAAGTACCAGGAGCCGTAGTCCTGGGCAACGTCGGCCAGTACTTCTTTGATCAGACCAACTGATTGGACTGTTCTCAGGGCTTCATCGTCAATCGATACGGCCCGTGGTTGTGAGACAGTCGACTGGTGTTGCTCGACCAGCAGTGTTTTTATGCCGTCCTGTCCAAGCAGATTTGTTGTGATCAGACCGGTCGGACCAGCACCGACCACCACTACTTGATAATGTGTATCTTGAGTTCCAGGCACTTTTGCTTGAGCCACACACTTCCGAGAAACAAAGATCAGCCTTTTCGAGCGCCAGCCTAATCCATCGATTCTGCTTCAATCGGATTCCTGAGGATACCGATCTTGCTGATTTCAACTTCAACAACGTCACCTGGTTTCATGAAGACCTGGGGATCGCGTTTAAAGCCGACACCGCCCGGAGTTCCACTGACGATCACATCACCTGGCTCAAGGCGCGTAAACCGGGAGATATAGTTAATAAGAACGGGGATCGTAAATATCAAAAGATCAGTCGTCGCATGTTGCATGACTTCACCGTTGAGGCGTGTGGTCAGGGTAAGGGTGCTTGGATCGGGTATCTCATCGGTGGTGACGAGCCACGGGCCGAATGGGCCGGTATGGCGAAAATTTTTACCCGGCGTGAACTGGCTGGTGTGTCGCTGCCAGTCTCTAACGGATCCATCGTTGTAGCAGGAATAGCCTGCGACATGTTCCAGCGCTTTGTCTTCAGGAATTTTCCAACCACCAGAGCCAATGATTACGGCGAGTTCCCCTTCGTAATCGAAACTGGTTGATTCCGCTGGCTGCCACATCGCTTCACCATCACCAATCTGACTATTGGCAAACCGAGTAAACAGGGTAGGGAATTCAACCTCGGGACGACCAGTTTCTTTGCGATGACTCTCATAATTAAGACCCACACAGATTATTTTGTCGGGGTTGGTAATGGGAGGCAGAAGCTGGACATCGCTCAGAGCGACCCGCGGTGCGGTGTCGGCACTGCTAGAAATCAGTTTGGCATAATCATCACCGATCAGAGACTTAAGATCGGGATGTGTACTTGCCAGCATTTGTCCAATGTCGGTAATCGTATCGTTATCGACAAACCCGTAACTCTGTTTCCCCGATTGGGTGAATGTGACTAGCTTCATAAGATTTTCCTAGCTGCGAAGGTAACCGGGTCCCCACAAGTTCAGTGCCTTTTCACCGTGTGGCCAGATACGCACCTGGCGTTCACAGGTCAGCTGTTCCAGTTCAGCCGAGATCTCCACCCAGTTACCGTCGGGATCGTTTATCATAAAAAAAAGATTATTGCCTGGGCCATGGCGTCCAGGTCCCCAGACGATTCTGACATCCAGATCGGCCAGGTGATCTGCCCAATCGCGGATGAGGTTCCATTCTCCGGCTTCGTAGGCATGATGGTCCAGTCGTTTTTCGTTGGCCTTGAAAAAGGCAAAGCTATGGTGTTCACCATCGCTGTTAAGGAAACAGGCACGAAGATCACCGGCTTCATCCTCAACGCGGTCTGTAATGGTAAACCCCAATTGTCCTGCATAGAAATCGAGCATCGGAGCCATCGCATCTGTAGCCACGACGAGGTGTTGTAGCCGGGCCGGCATCGCGGAGCAATTTGAAATACCGCTAGAACGGCCAAACACCAGTCGATTGTCATCAGGATCCGTCAGTGAAAATGCGTGATCAGAAAACAAGGGGCTTGGTGACTCGTCCAGAGTGATGCCGGCACTTTCAAGGCTACGACGAAGCTGGGTCAGACCTGCGTCGGAGTCGAATCCGTAGGCACCGAATCCCAGTTTGCGTGAGGAACCACTTCCAATCAGCAGTTTCCTTCCCGCACCTTCAACCCTAATCAGTGATCCCTGAATCGTTTGGGTCATGCGCAGGGCTTCGCAGTAGAAGTCAGCCAGATTGCTCGGATCGTCTGATTCAAGCATTACATGATCGAGCCGGGCCGGGTTATCTTGCCAGTGAATAGTCACGAGTTGCAGGCCTGACGATTATTCCCTTGATGACCCCGCCCAGCGTTCAAACAGGTCTTCGGGTAGTTCAATGTCAAACTGATCGAGCACTCGATTTACAGTCTGATTTACCAGGTCGTCAATTGTAGAGGGTCGATGATAGAAGGCGGGCATAGCGGGAAGAAGTGTTGCACCGATTTCGATCGAACGAGTCATCAGTTGCGTATGGCCCAGGTGTAACGGCGTCTCCCGAAGAACCAGTACTAGTTTCCGTTGTTCTTTGAGAACCACGTCAGCAGCACGTACAAGCAGATTATCTGCGTAGCTGTTGGCGATGCCGGAAAGGGTCTTTATCGAGCACGGGATAACGGCCATGCCGGACGTTTGGTAAGAGCCAGACGAGACGCTGGCAGCGATATCATGATCTGGAAAGACCTCGTCCGCCAGTCGCTCCACCTGATCTATTTTGTAGTCTGTTTCCAGCACTATTGTCCGCTTGGCGGCTTTGCTGATGATTAGGTGGGTGTCGATTTCCGTCAGATTTTGAAGAATCTCAAGCAAGCGGATGCCATAGATCGCGCCACTGGCACCCGAGATTCCAACGATAAGACGTTGTTTCATCCCCTGACGAGTCCGATTCTGGCTTTTGGCCTGGCTTGATCGTTGGCGGCTTCGGTCAAGCGAGTCTGTTCCTGTGACGCCTGGATCCCAGCATGGTGCTGGGTGTGGCGTACATCCAGACGGATACGATCCTTGAGGGACGGTCCGCCGCTGTGCCGGTGACTAGCGCTAACATCATGTTGAATCCGTTCTTTGAGCGAGGGTTGGGTAGCGTGTGCAACGGTCATCCTGATGTCGGCTGCGATTCGCTCTTTTAAAGGCAGACTCTTTTCTTGGGGTTGCTCAATTTCCGGGATCTGGATCGAATAGTTACCGATGTCGACTGGTTTGTAGTTGGCCCTGTCGAATTCAGTGGTGTGTGGATAAGGTCGGCAACAATCGAAACCGACCTTCGTGCCGAGGTAGTCCGGAAAAGTAGGATTCAGGCCGTGACCGAAGCTGTTTTCTATCGAGACCAGCCGGCACGTTGCTGTTCGATTTGAACGACAGCATGGTAGAACCCACATCCACCATGGCTAAAGTAGACATCGCGGGTTCCGGGAACCTGCCGCTGCAGGGTCGCCAGCACATTGGCTTCTCCCAACAGTCCAACGGAATTCCATACTTCGCTACCGGATAAGATGGTCTGGAATACGGGATCGGGCCGGGCGTGAATAGCACGGACATGCACAACTGGCCGAGGCTCACGACTTGCGTAGTAGCCAGTGACTTCCGCAAAGGGGCCTTCATTACCGAGCTCGCCTGGAATCATTTCGCATTCCAGCGCGTACATGGCATTGGCCACGATGTGCACCGGTAGGGTGCGGCCGTGTACCAGTTCGAGCGGGGCACCATGAAACTCGCTTGCAATTCCAAGTTCGTCCGTGTCCGGCGGCGCGGCTTCAGCCGGCGTAGCGGCTGCAAAATGGAGACCTGGGCCAACACCACAATTCAGGGAGAATGTTAAGGATTCGTTCCTCTGCTTTGCTTTTTCTAGGTACAGGCCCAAATGCCGGCCTGCATCGATGTTGATGTGAAGGGTATCTTTGTCGACGACCATGAACCTTTGAATAGAAGCGTTTCGCACGCCGGTTTCTGGATCCCGAGCGATGACAACCGCCGCATCAAAATATGGTCCTCCATCTTTTATTGCGTGAATTGGTATAGGTAGAGTCGATAGATCCAGTGGGTGGGGGCCCCCGTCAAGAATCGGTCCGTGGTCGACCATGACTGGGGGTACAGGTTTTTTTTGCCAGTTCTGTATACAGCCGCTGACAAAGCCCGGCAGGGTGGCCTCTTCCTGAGCCATCAGTTGTGCCAGTAATTCCCTTGACCAGTACAGGCCCGTGAACACGGGCACGTCGTAACCTTTTACCTTTTCGAACAGTACCGCGCGTGGTTTCGATTCGAAGTGGGCAGCGATTCCGGCAAGGTCAAATTTTGGGTCAACCTCTGTGGTCACGCGAGTTAGTCGGCCACATGAGTCAAGGCGCTCAATGATGGTTCTTAGATCAGCTAGATGATTGGCAGTCATGTCTGCACCTCGGCGATGGTCTACACGGCGGCTAGGGAGTGATGGCGCACCTACCCAGTCCGGCCCGAGCTTTTCACTTTGACTTCGATGACATCAGGATAAGTATAAAGGCGCAGTAAATCAAGATAGTTACGCTATAGACTGTACCTAGATTCTTGATCTAGACCAGTACGAACTTTCAATGAGTAGAAATCAGCCATTCAGGGAGCAAGAAAAAACGACTTTGCGTTAAGACTGAGTAGTTTTGACTGCTCGTCAGGCGAAATACTCGTGGCTGAACGTATCAGCGCGCCCATATCCTGTTCACCGAGTGGAAAAGGGTAGTCCGTGCCGAACATCACGCGCTCCTCACCCATGACGTCGATCAGCAGGCGTAGCGCAGCTTCGTCAAAGACGGCCGAATCGACACTGAACCGGGATACGTAGCTTGACGGGAGATTAGGGCAGTTTTCGCGAACAATATCGCGCTGACGCCAGGCATTGTCTACTCGGCCGAGCAAAAATACAAAACTACCACCGCCGTGCGCGAAGCACAGTTTGAGAGATTCTGGAAGTCGTTCGAAGGCACCGGAAAGAATCAGGTACAGTATGGAAAGTTGAGTCTCTGCCGGCATCGCGACCAACCACTGCATCATGTAGCGATCCATTCTTTCCCGGCCCAGCATGTCCCAGGGGTGGACCAGTACAGGCGCATCGATACTGGCACAATGCTGAAGAAAAGTGATGAGCCCTTCGTCATCAAGATCCCGGTCTGCAACATGATTGCCAATCTGGACTCCACGGTGACCGTCCGCGATAGCGCGTTCGAGCTCGCGGCAGGACGCATCAGTATCCTGCAGGGGTACCTGAGCGAGTGCGGTGATGCGCCCGTTTGATCGGGCACACATCTCTAGCGCAAGATCGTTGAACAAGCGGGCACAATCTTCAGCTTCACTGAGCTTGCGCTGGTAGGCAAAGAGTAACGGGGTCACACACATGATCTGATGGTGAACACCGTCACGGTCCATCTCTTCGAGTCGTTTGTTGATATCCCAACAGGCAGAGTACACGGGTCTGTATTCACGTTCGCCCAGCATCAGCATAGCGCGATCGTGATCAAGCCGTTTCAGCCAGGGCCAGTCCGGAGTTCCAAACCGGATAGCCAGATCCGGCCAGGTCTCTGGCAAAAAATGACTGTGGATGTCGATGGTCTCCATGAACAAACCTCAGACAACGGCCCATCCAGCGGGTGGTTCTTGGCCCGGGTGAATTGCCCCACAGTGAGGACAGCCTCTGTGCGCCTCGTTTTCATAAAAAGCGTCAAACAATGGCGGGAGGTCCGCGACGATGTCCTTGATCTCTACTTCCACTCGATGTACCAGTTGGCCACAGTCGAAACAGAACCACTCGAAGCCGTCTTTCATCCCGGAATGCCGGGCACCTTCAACCACCAGACCGATCGAATCGATAACGGGCCGTTGAGGAGAATGGCGAACATGCGCAGGTAGAAAGAAAACCTCACCTTCGCGTATGGGTATGTCGTAAATCTCCCCGTTTTCGGCAATTTTTAATAGCATGTCCCCGGCATACTGGTAGAAAAACTCTTCTGCCGGGTCATCGTGGAAGTCAACGCGCTGATTAGGGCCGCCGACCACCATCACGACCATGTCGGACTGCTCGTCGAAAAGATGTCTATTGGCAACTGGAGGCTTGAGCAGGTGCTGGTGCCGTCGTATCCAGTTCTCGAAATTAAACGCTGCGCGCTGCGTCATAAAGGTACTCCGGTGGTCTACTGAATTTAAGAGTAAGTAGTGTTAGGTCCATTGTAATCAACAATTGGTGCGGGCTCATAATTCATGTCGTGGCGCCGATATTGTTTAATCCGGCGCACAAGAAGACAGCAAAAGTGTGAGAGTTCACCAGCTGGACTGCTTTTGGTGAAAGAGAATCAGCTGAGGTGACCTGTTAGAACCTGCCCAGATTTGACTACACAAGCCGGTTGCGGCGCGCCAATGGGATAACACAACTCAGCGGGTTCCGCGGCGTTCCAGATCGCGAAATCAGCTCGTTTTGTCGGTTCGAGTGTACCTCTGTCTTGGAGCACCCCAAGCGCCCGAGCCGCTGCTACAGTGACGCCTCGCAAAGCTTCTTCGGGCGTCAGTGCGAAAAGTATGCACGCCATGTTCAGTGCCAGAAGAATAGACTCCATCGGCGAGCTTCCCGGGTTCATATCGGTTGCAACAGCTATATCCACACCGTACTCACGAAACGCTTTGACTGGCGGCCGTGTGGTTTCGCCAAGATAGTAAAACGCACCAGGGAGCAGCACCGCTACGGTGCCGGCAGCGCCAAGTGTTTTTGCGCCAGCCGCGTTGGTGTATTCGAGATGGTCAGCAGATAACGCAGCAAACTCAGCAGCGAGGCTGGCACCGCCGGAATCGGACAGCTGATCCGCGTGTAGCCTGACGGGCAAACCCAAGTCAGATGCGGCGGTGAACACCCTGCGGGTCTGCTCATTACTGAATGCAATTGTTTCACAAAACGCGTCGACGCTGTCGACCAGGGATTCTGAAGCAATAGCGGGTAGCATATGCTGACAAACGTGGTCGATATAGTTGTCAGGCTGGCCGGCGTATTCGGGCGGTAACGCGTGAGCACCCAGAAAGGTTTTGTGAACACACAGCGGTAGGTCGCGTTCGAGGCGCTGTGCGATTCTCAACATCTTTGACTCAGTATCGGTATCGAGGCCGTAACCACTTTTGATCTCTACGGTCGTAATGCCTTGACTGATCATTCGTTGAAGCCGTTCTCGAGCGGCATCAAACAGAACATCTTCGGCTTCATTTCGGGTAGCTTGAACGGTGGACTGAATGCCACCTCCCGCTGCAGCTATATCGGCATATGATGTGCCGGTCAATCGCAGTTCGAATTCGCTTGCTCGATTGCCACCATAGACAAGATGGGTATGGCAGTCGATAAGGCCCGGTGTGATCAGGCGTCCGCCACAATCAATTCTTCTGCTGTCAACGTCTCCAGCAATCGGGTGGACAGGGTTAGCACTTCCAATGTCCTGGATCTGTTCGCCGGCAACGACGATAAAACCGTCGTCAATTAGGCCGTAAGGTCCGGTACCGGTTTGCATGGTGGCAATCCGGGCGTTTTCCCAGATGGTTGTGTGGTTAGACATAGCGTTTGTGTTTTGGGCTTCTTCAGTCGCGTAATCTGACAACAAGCTCTATTTCAACAGGCGCGCCGCGTGGCAATTGAGCAACCCCTACAGCTGAACGAGCATGGGTTCCAGCATCACCAAATATCTCGACCAGTAGATTCGATGCGGCATCGATTACCGCGGGCTGCTCATGGAAACCTTTTGCCGACGCCACATAACCAACTAGTTTTACCACACGCTCAATGTTGTCGAGGCTGCCACTGGTTTTTTCAAGTACGGCCAGGCCATTGAGAATGCAGGCTCGAGCACAGGATTTGCCCTCTGGCACACTCACGTGTTCACCAAGCCGGCCACTGCACACAAGGCTGGTGGAATCATCGAGCCAGGGCAGTTGCCCGGAGACCCAAGCTAAACCATTATCGATCACGACCGCGCTGTAGCTGAATACAGGTTCCCGCGGAGCCGGCAATTCGATACCAAGCGCCTGAAGGCGGTTTGACAGTATGCCCATGGTGGCATTTTAGCGTTGGTGGCACGATTCGTCAGAGTTCGTCGTTGTCTATACTTAGCCACAATCAAACTGAAGGATCGCCTAGATCCAGGAGTTCTTATACAGATGGCTGGTTTCAGAGCTATTCATCGCGTGCGGTGTGAGCAGATTTGGCTGGACGATGGGTGGGCTCGAGAGCAGTTGGTAGAGATAACACCAGAAGGGTTCATAGCTGCTGTCGGACCTGCTGGTGAAACGTCGGTAGATTTGCTCCTCACCGGACCAGTGATTCCAGGGATACCTAACCTCCATTCCCATTCGCACCAGAGAGCGCTGGCGGGGCTGACCGAAACGCGCACGCCAGGAAAAGACGATTTCTGGGGCTGGCGCGATCTGATGTATCGGGCAAACAGGGCCATAACACCGGATGATCTCGAGTCGATTGCCAGATGTGTATTTATTGAGATGGTCAAACAGGGGTACACCGTGGTGGCAGAATTTCACTATCTCCACCATGCGCCAGGAGGTGACCGATACGCACAAGTGGATGAAATGAGCCAGCGATTGTGGTCCGCCGCAGAAGATGCGGGTATTTCGCTGGTGTTGTTGCCGGTGCTTTATACCTACGGGGGATTCGATCAACAGAACCTGAAAGGTGTGCAGAAACGGTTTTACAACACTCTGGAAGACTATCTGATATTGTTGGATAAGGTCCGGAAGTCTGCAGATGGTCTAGGAAACCGGGGCTATGGGTTAGCAGCGCATTCACTTCGTGCCGTGGCGCCGGAGCAACTGGCGACGCTCGACCGGGTATCGCGCGTAGATCACTCTGGTATACCCTTTCACATTCATGTTGCCGAACAACTTAATGAAGTGGAGGAATGTATCGCATTGCTGGGTGCCCGCCCTGTTGAGTGGTTGTGTCGGGAGATCGATGTCGATCATCGTTGGTGTTTTGTTCATGCGACACACGTAAGTCGTTGGGAACTTGAGGCGATGGCAGAAAGCGGCGTTGTAGTCGGCCTGTGTCCCACGACTGAAGCAAATCTGGGTGATGGCTTATTTCCTGCAGCCGAGTTTGTGGCGTTAGGGGGAAGATTTGGAATCGGTTCGGACTCGCAGGTCTGTAGCGACCCGGCAAGGGAGCTCCAGCTTCTGGAATATGGACAACGTTTGAAGTACCACCGACGTGCGCTGGTGATGGATTCTGACGAACGACACAACGGTAATGCGCTTGTGCACCGCGCGGTTGCAGGGGGTAGTCAGGCCTGCGGTCGATCACTGACGGGAATTACTGTGGGTGCGCCGGCTGATCTGATCGAGCTTGATCCGTATTCCCCCAGACTGGCCCTACGCAGTGCGGATGAGGCATTGGACAGCTGGATATTTTCGGCTTCGGATAACAGTATTCGTACGGTGATTGCTATGGGTCGGGAGGTTGTGACAGAAGGCCGGCATGCTGGTGAGACTGTTGCGACAGAACAATTCCTAAATACTCTTAAACGGCTAACTGACAGATTAATCCCATGACTACACTAGAAATTGACCGGGCCCGGATCACGCTGACAGCGGCCCGGCAAATTATTGCTGGGCCAGTAGAAATCGAACTACCAAAGGATGCCTGGCTGACCGCTGAACGCGGTCGGGCAAATATTCAAGATGCTTTGTCGGCTGATGTTGTCGCCTATGGCATTAACACCGGGTTCGGTAAGCTTGCCAAAACACGTGTCGATGCTGACCAGTTGTCCGAGCTACAGCAGAACCTGGTGCGTTCGCATGCGGCAGGCGTTGGGTCTCCCTTGAAGCCCGGAGTTGTCCGGTTGGTGCTTTGTCTCAAAATAGTCAGTCTGGCGCAGGGGTATTCCGGAGTCAGACGAGAACTGATTGATAGGCTGATAGTTATGTCGGCTAATGACATGATACCGGTCATACCCGAAAAAGGTTCGGTAGGAGCGTCGGGTGATCTCGCGCCTCTGGCTCACCTGGCACTGACGCTGATGGGTGAGGGACAGGTTTTTTTCCAAGGCGAGATCGTGCCGACGGCTCAGGCACTCAATACTATTGAGCTCAAGCCATTGAAACTAGAGGCCAAAGAGGGCCTGGCATTACTGAATGGAACCCAGGTGTCGACAGCATTAGCATTGGATGCTGTACTGACAGCGGAACGTAATCTCGCCAACGCGATCATGATGGGCGCTATCTCGGTCGATGCGGCCCTGGGCAGTTACGTGCCGTTCGATAAACGGATTCATCAGGTCGGGTTGCATCGCGGGCAGCAGAAAGTGGCAGCTATTTTCAGAGACCTGCTCGATAGCAGTGAAATCAATCAGTCCCATGCACAGTGCGATCGGGTGCAGGATCCTTACAGCTTACGTTGCCAGCCCCAGGTATTAGGTGCATGTTTAGATCAGTTGCAACATGCAGCTGAAATATGCCTTCGAGAGTCCGCCTCTGTCTCAGATAATCCCCTCATTGTGCCAGACACAGGAGAGATACTTTCTGGTGGTAATTTTCACGCCGAGTCGGTCGCATTCGCTGCCGATAATATGGCGCTGGCCATCGCCGAGATCGGGTCGTTGTCCGAACGACGAATTGCTATGCTGATTGATTCGAGTATCAGTGAGTTGCCTCCCTTTCTGGTCGATGATGCTGGGCTTAATTCAGGGTTTATGGTTGCCCACGTCACTGCTGCGTCACTTGCGTCAGAAAACAAAAGCCTCGCACATCCCGCATCCGTTGACAGTCTGCCGACCTCGGCAAACCAAGAAGATCATGTCAGCATGGCTACTTTTGCTGCCCGACGACTCGCTGACATGAATGACAATACACAATCAATACTTGCTGTGGAATATCTGGCTGCGGTACAGGGCATAGAATTTCGCAGGCCGCTTAAATCAACTCGTTCAATTGAGGGTGCGGTCGACATTCTGCGCCAAGAAGTGCCGTTTTTATCGAAAGACCGTGTGTTCACACCAGATATTGAAAAGGCGAGTTGTCTGCTCGCCGGTGGTAAACCGGCTAAATCGGTGCCGTCTCTGCTTATCGATCTTAGCGCCTAAGGGGGTTGATCGAATCCAGACCGGCAGTTGACTAACGCGGATACTCAGTTAGATTAACTCACCGGTTCAGCTTCAATTGCAATTATGTCACTCATCAACAGCGAAGTTATCCAACAGTACAACGATGATGGTGTAGCTGTCATACGAGGTTGTATCAGCGATCACTGGTTAGGGGTGCTCAACGAAGCAATCGAACACGATATTCGTGACCCCGGCCCGTTTGTTCACGCCTATCAGTCGGAAACCGGGGGAGGTCGGTTTCACGGTAACCTTCGACTGTGGGAAACTGAGATGCGGTTCCAGGATTTCTGTTTCAACTCACCTTTGCCGGAGATGGCGGCGCAAATTCTCGCGTCAGAAAAGATAAACCTGCTCTACGACCAACTGTTTGTAAAGGAGCCCAAGACACCGAACCGAACACGTTGGCACAATGATCAGCCTTATTGGGCCATGAGGGGCTGGCAGGTACTAAGCTTCTGGATTCCTTTGGACCCGGTCGATAAACAAAACGGTGCGCTCGAGTTCATACCGGGCTCTCACCGTTGGGGGCGCTGGTTCCAACCAGAGATTTTTGGCAAAGGTCCGGGGATCGAACAGTATGAACGTAATCCGGATTATGAACCGGTACCTGATATTGAATCGGCCCGCGAGAGCTATGAGATTGTCAGCTGGGATCTTTCTCCGGGAGACGTCTATGTATTTCATGCATTGACCGTTCACGGTGCCGGCGGCAATTGCAGTGGTGATGTACGTCGCCGTGGGTATGCAGTGCGCTATACCGGCGATGATGTGGTTTACGATGCCCGACCGGGGACCAATAAAGGTCTTCGATCTGATGATCATGTCGATGGTGATCTGCTGGATAGTCCCCGCTATCCAGTCGTGTGGACGAGCTAGCCTAAAACAAGATCGCTTCTGTTCGATGAGTAGTTTGTTGTTTGCCCCGGTCAGTTCTCCAGATTCTCAGCTTCGTGACGAAGTACAAATTTTTGTATCTTGCCGGTCGATGTCTTCGGGAGTGGGCCAAACACGACAGTTTTAGGTGATTTATAGTGCGCCAGCTGTTCGCGACAGAAAGTGATAATGTCATCAGCAGTTGCGACCGCACCATCATGCAAAGTCACAAACGCACACGGTGCCTCACCCCATTTTTCATCGGATCTGGCAACCACAGCGGCCTCTAATACAGCGGGATGACGGTAGAGCGCTTCCTCTACCTCTAGGCTGGAAATGTTTTCTCCACCGGAGATGATAATGTCTTTTGAACGGTCCTTCACCTCGATGTAGCTGTCGGGATGGCGCACCGCCAGATCGCCAGTATGGAACCAACCGCCGGAGAACGCGGTATCCGTGGCTTGTGTGTTTTTGAGGTAGCCCTTCATCACTGTATTGCCCCGGATCATGACCTCGCCCATGGTTTCACTGTCCCAGGGCACCTCTTCCATCGTATCGGGGTTTTTGACCGTCGCACCTTCCAGCGTCGTGTAGTGCACACCCTGTCGGGCCATTCGGGCCGAACGCTCATTTACAGCAAGATTTGGCCAGTCGTCCTGTGGTACGCATACGGTTGCTGGACCATAAGTTTCGGTTAATCCGTACAGGTGGGTCACATTGAAACCGTTTTCTTCCATGGTTTCGATTACAGCCGAGGGCGGCGCAGCACCGCCGGTTGCAATCTCTACGCGTTGAGGAAAGCTCGACTTCGATTCGTCCGGCGCATGTGCGAGCATATTTAGGACGATGGGAGCTCCACACATGTGTGTCACATTTTCATCATTGATTAATCTATAGACGACAGCAGGATCGACGTCTCGAAGACAGACGTGGGTCGCCATTGCCGCGGTCACGCCCCAGGTAAATGTCCACCCATCACAATGAAACATCGGCAAAGTCCACAGATAAACCGAATCGCGTCCCAGGCCTACGGTAAACATGTTGCCCAGCGCATTCAGGTAGGCCCCTCGATGGTGGTATACACAGCCCTTTGGATCGCCAGTGGTCCCCGATGTGTATAACAAAGACAATGCCTGCCATTCATCCAGCAGTGGTTCAGGTGCAAAGTTCGGATCACCCTCTGCTAGAAGCGCCCCCTTTTGCCATTGGGTCGTCGATGTCTACGACCAGCAACTCCCGGTCAATCAGGGCCAGGGCCTCACGGACTGTGTCGGAAAATCCGCGATCTGTCAGGAGTACCTGGGCTTCTCCGTGTTCTAGGATGAATGCAATTGTGCGCGGGTCCAGACGGATATTCAATGAGTTAAGTACAGCGCCCAGCATCGGTACACCATTATGAGCCTCGAGCATTTCTGGAGTATTGGCCCCCATGATTGCAACACAATCCCCTTGTCCAACGCCGCGCTGAGACAATGCGCTGGCAAGACGACATGAGCGTTCATAGAACTGGGCGTAGGTGTATCGCCGATCGCCGTGAATGACAGCAGTATGTGCCGGTGCGATCTGTGCAGCCCGGCGCAGGAAGCTTACCGGTGACAATGGTTCAAAGTTTGCTTTCTGCTGTTGTAGGTTCGCGTCGAAAATCGACATGACTTGCTCCGCGTTTGATCCCGGTAGAGAATGGCTCCCATGATCGTACGTCAGTCGGGCGGATTCAACAATACGCTCGCCCAGTCAGTCATCGTATTCGGATGTACGAGAGCAACTGCGTGCTTGAATTCTATTCGGCCACACGATGTAATAGGCCGATGGTCATCTTAACCTGCCGGGTCAATTGTGATCACTATACTTTTTGAACAAAGGTCCTGTTGCTGGGCGGTTTTGTGACTACTGACTCACATGCCTGGGCCCAGGCGTCGGACGGTTTGCCGGCTATGCTGACGGTGGTGGAGCCCAGTTCGGCACCGGAGTCTGCGGTGCTGGAGAGCAATTTGGGTGTACTCCGTCAGGTCGGGATTCGGGTGAGCTACCAGCGCTATCCTCTTGATGCGGGTGACAGGCAGGCCCAAGTTGGGGTTAATACGCGCGCTCAGATATTGTCGGGCGTACTTTCCGATCCCGAGATTGCCTATGTGCTGGCAGCGCGTGGTGGTTATGGTGCAAGTGACCTGTTGAGACACTTGGACTGGTCCGCATTATCATCCCTACCCAAAACAGTAGTGATTGGGTTTTCTGATATCAGTGCCTTGCAGGTCGCACTGTACGTCCGATTGGGATGGCCCGCGATTCATGGCCCAATGCCCGGATCGTCCTTATGGTCCAATGGGCCAGATGTAGACTGTCTTGTTCGATTATTGTCATCACCTCGACCGTGGAACAGTGCTATCAGCGTTTCGCCGTTTGGCGGCAGTTCGACAGATACCACGGTTCAAGGCACCCTGATCGGAGGTTGCCTCAGTGTGTTATCTGCTTTGATCGGAACACCTTATTTTCCTGAAACACTACAGGGGTACATTTTGTTTCTGGAAGACACCAATGAAACGGCGGAACGGGTCCTTCGATTCTGGAACCAGTGGCTGGAGTGTGATTTGGTGGACGACCTGGCTGCGGTTGTGGTGGGTCGTTTCACCGACCTTTCCGGTGACCATGATGAGGAGTGGCTTGTGACCCGGCTTGCGGAACGATGCACCGTGCCACTTTTCCGTTCACCTGACTTTGGTCATATCTCACCTAATCATCCCCTGGTGATTGGGGCGGAGGCTCGAATTGACGGGGGGATCCTGAAATGGAGGCTGGACTGACCTCAGCAATTCTTGTCAACGATGGTCTCGGCAAGTACCATCGATGGCTTATAACAAGGAGATTTGCTGCGCTCAAAGGAGTCTAAATATGCTGACTGGAAGTATGGTTGCGATGGTTACCCCCATGGGGGATAACGGTTCGGTGGACTGGGTGGGCCTCGAGCGACTGGTGAATCATCATGTGGAACAGGGTACGGATGCGATTGTGTCAGTTGGAACGACGGGGGAATCGGCGACGCTTGACCATCACGAACACATCGAAGTGATTGGCCGTACGGTGGATGCGGCAGCAGGGCGGATACCGGTGATCGGTGGCACTGGAGCGAATTCAACTGCTGAGGCTATTGCGCTCACTCGAGATGCTGCAGCGGCAGGTGTCACAGCCTGCTTGTTGGTCGTGCCGTATTACAACAAGCCACCGCAGGAGGGACTTTTCCAGCATTTCAGTTCAATTGCGTCTGCTGTGGCTATCCCGCAGATTTTGTACAACGTTCCTGGGCGTACGGCGGTCGATATGAGTAATGAAACCACTTTACGGCTGGCAGAAATTGATAACATTGTGGGCGTAAAAGATGCCACTAACGACATCGATCGGGGTTGTGATCTAATCGATCGATCCCCGGATGGGTTTTCGGTCTATTCGGGTGAGGACGGTACTGCCTGTCAATTGATGTTGGCAGGGGGAAAGGGAACTATTTCAGTTACCGCCAATGCGGCGCCTAAACTGATGCACGAGATGTGTGTCGCAGCGGTAGCTGGCGATACTGACACGGCCACGATTCTGAATAATCAGTTGGCAGATCTTCATGCGGCTATGTTTTTTCAGTCCAATCCGATCCCCGCTAAGTGGGCTGTGTGTCAGCAAGGTCTGATCGGTTCGGGAATTCGTCTTCCGTTAATAGCATTGGCCGAGCAGTATCATGATGATGTGCGTGCCGCGCTGCAGAAGGCCGGTGTTCTTTGAATTTAAACTGAAGATTAATTGGGATAACAGACTATGGAACGTGGTGTAGAACTTTATTCAGGTAAAGCGAAATCGATGCATCTTACCGAGGACCCCAGGCGTTTGATTATGGAATTTCGGGACGACACCTCTGCGTTTGATGGTGAGAAGATCGAGCAGTTGGATCGCAAAGGTATGGTCAACAATCTTTTTAATGCGTTTATTATGGAGGCGCTAGAGAATGCGGGTGTTAGTACACACTTTGACAAGTTGCTCAGCAGGACCGAATCGATTGTGAAAAACCTAGATATGATTCCAGTGGAATGTGTCGTGCGTAATATTGCAACGGGGTCTTTGTGCAAGCGCCTAGGCATTGAAGATGGACTGAATCTCGAACCACCGACGTTTGAATTTTTTCTGAAAGACGATGCCCGCCACGACCCGATGATCAATGACTACCACATCGAGTCTTTTGGTTGGGCAACTCGGGACGAGGTTGCAGTGATGAAGCGGAACACGTTTCAGGTTAACGAAATCCTGGGAGCGATGTTTGCGGATGCAGGCATGATTCTGGTTGATTTCAAACTTGAGTTTGGACGTTATGACGGCAACCTCGTACTGGGCGATGAATTTACACCAGACGGTTGCCGTCTCTGGGATACTGAGACCCGAAAAAAACTCGACAAGGATCGCTTTAGACATGGTCTGGGCGGTGTGATTGAGGCTTACGAGGAAGTTGCACTCCGACTGGGTGTTGACCTCGACATTGCCGCTATACAGTAGGTTGATTGCGGTGTTACCAGCGTCGTGCTGATCCTCGATGGCGGGTCAGCGGTTTCGCGGTTTCGTATCAGCAAACTGTGTGATCAGGTTCGTGAGAACCTGCCCAGTCTAAAAGACTTGTCTGCTCGCTATCTTCACGTTGCATTAACAAGAAATCATCTCCCGGCCAAGAAGCGGGAAACATTAGACCGCTTACTTGATTACGGTGTCTCAGCCGACACGATAGCCACTGACCTGGAGATAATGGTATTTCCCCGTACGGGCACGATTTCACCTTGGTCGACAAAAGCCACTGATATTGTTCACCGTTGCGGACTGACTGAGATTGTTCGTCTCGAGCGTGGGGTATCGTGGAGTGTTCGAGGCGTGCTCGAGCTTTCAGCCGTCGAACAGTATCTTATCCCATTGATATACGACAGAATGACCGAGTCGGTAGTTTCTGATCGACAAAATCTTCAGACGTTGTTTGCTGAGTCTGAGCCCGGAAGACTTACGAAGATCGAGGTCCTGCACGGTGGCCAAAATGCATTGATTGAAGCCAATGAGCGAATGGGATTCGCGCTGTCGGACGATGAAATCGATTATCTGGTGGAACAGTATCGAAGTTTAGGAAGAGATCCAACAGATGCAGAATTGATGATGTTCGCGCAGGTTAATTCAGAACACTGCCGGCATAAGATTTTCAATGCGGACTGGGTTATAGGCGGCGAGCCTATGGCTGATTCGTTATTTGGCATGATCAGGACACCCGGGCGCAGCGACCGGTTCGGGGGGGGAAATTCGGGATGAGGGTGCTACCGGGCGCGGAGGAAAGCCCAAGGCGGGGATCACCGGATTTTCTGTTTCCGACCTTCGTTTGCCCGGGGCCTCGATGCCGTGGGAATTGCCAGAAATACGTAATTCCCGCCAGGCCGATGCGCTTCAAATTATGCTAGACGGGCCTATTGGCGGTGCCTCGTTTAACAACGAATTTGGTCGCCCCAACATAGGGGGTTACTTTAGGACTCTGGAAGTCGCTTGTGCAAGCGGTAGTCCGGAGGTTCGGCGCGGCTACCACAAGCCGATTATGCTGGCCGGTGGGCTGGGCAATATACGCTCTGACCATGTCTATAAAAATACCATGCCGGCTGGGGCTAAACTGGTTGTGCTGGGTGGACCGGCAATGCTGATTGGATTGGGCGGGGGTGCGGCTTCGAGTGTCGATTCCGGCCAGAGCACAGCGTCCTTAGATTTCGCGTCAGTTCAGCGTGGAAATGCCGAAATGCAGAGACGTTGTCAGGAAGTAATCGACGCCTGTATTGCGCGAGGGCAAAACAACCCGATCATCACAATACATGATGTCGGTGCAGGTGGGTTATCTAACGCTTTGCCGGAACTCATCCATGATTCAAAACTCGGTGGCGAGTTTAGCCTCTCGAAAATTCCGAACGATGAACCGGGGATGTCACCCATGCAGGTGTGGTGCAACGAAGCCCAGGAGCGTTATGTGTTGGGTGTTTCTCCTGATCAGTTAGAAGAATTCGAGGCTATCTGTAAACGGGAAAGGTGTTTATACAGTGTTGTAGGCGTGGCAACTAAAACGCCCGTGCTCAAGGTGAAAGCAGAAACTAGCCCGCAAGTAACCCATGAGTCAACCGTGCCGGAAAGAGTGAGTGAGCCGATTGACCTGGATCTAAATGTGCTGTTTGGTAATACGCCGCGGATGTCCAGAGTCGTGGACCGCAGGAGCGATAGTTATCCAGAGTTACAGCTAAACGATGTCAGCATCGGCGACGCTGCTGAACGTGTACTTCGGTTACCCGGTGTCTCTGATAAATCGTTTCTGGTCACCATTGGCGACCGCAGTGTGACGGGTCAGATCGTGCGTGATCAAATGGTAGGACCATGGCAGGTACCCGTCTCGGATGTCGCGGTCACTGCTAGCGGTTTTGAAGGCTATGCGGGTGAGGCAATGGCGCTGGGTGAACGTGCGCCGTTGGCGCTGATTGATCCGGCCAGTAGTGGCCGTATGGCGGTGGCGGAAGCAATCACAAATATTGCCGCTGCCGCAGTCGAGCGGCTGACTGATATCAAACTGTCGGCCAACTGGATGGCTGCAGCCGGACATCCGGGCGAAGATGCCGCGCTTTATGACACTGTAAGAGCTGTTGCGCTGGAATTGTGTCCTGAGTTCGGAATTTCAATACCTGTCGGGAAAGACTCGTTGTCGATGAAAACTACCTGGGCGTTGAACGAGACGGCAAATACGGTCGTGGCGCCATTGTCACTGGTCATATCTGCATTTGCGCCGGTTGCTGATATTCGGCGGACTCTGACACCGTTGTTGCAGACCAGTCTCGATTCCGTGCTCATCCTGGT
>LUSG01000122.1 GCA_001629395.1 Gammaproteobacteria bacterium REDSEA-S15_B12
GATTTATCTCGATGGCAACTCTCTTGGTGCTATGCCCGCAATGGTG
The DNA here is from genome assembly GCA_001629395.1 of Gammaproteobacteria bacterium REDSEA-S15_B12. GTDB lineage: Bacteria > Pseudomonadota > Gammaproteobacteria > Arenicellales > UBA868 > REDSEA-S09-B13. The sequence continues at coordinate 47 of LUSG01000122.1, forward strand.
CCAGAAAAGATCCAAGAAGCCGTTACGCAAGGCTGGCGTACTGGGTTGATACGAAGCTGGAATGATCGGGATTGGCATATATTACCTTTGACTCTCGGCGATCGGTTGGCGCCCCTGATGGGCGCTAATACCGGTGAAGTACTGGTGGTTGATTCAACATCTATTAATCTGTTTAAGACCCTGTCGGCTGCCCTGGAACTGCGTCCCGATCGAACTGAGATTGTATCGGAACGCTATAACTTCCCATCTGATCTTCATATCATCCAAGGCGCTATCTCCCATTTTTATCCACAACATAAACTTGTTGAGGGGAAGGAAAGTGATGATTCGATAGTCGAACTGATCGGCCCATCCACTGCTGTGGTAACTCTTACCCAGGTCAGTTACCGCACCGGATTGATTCGCGACATGGAGAGAATAACTAAAGAGGCTCATCGTGCGGGTGCGCTGGTTATCTGGGATCTGGCTCACACACTTGGTGCAGTACCGGTGGACCTGAATGCGGCTAATGTCGATTTTGCCGTTGGCTGCACCTACAAATACCTCAATGCCGGACCTGGTGGACCGGCGTATCTTTTCGTCGCTGACCGACACCTCACAGATGCCATTAATCCATTAACGGGCTGGCAAGCCCATGCCGACCCTTTTTCTTTCGACACACACTTCGAGCCGGCAAGTAACATAGACAAATTCCGCTGTGGGACGCCCGGGATTCTTTCCTATATCGCTCTAGAATCGAGCCTAGATATATTCGGCATGGTCGATATGGCGGCTATTCGGACAAAATCGAAACGTTTAACAACGCTGTTTGTCGACCTTGTCGAATCGCTGTGTGAGGATTATCCCTTACTGCTGGCCAGTCCACGTGACAGCAGCCAAAGAGGCAGTCAAGTCTCGTTTAGCCATTCCGAAGGCTGGCCAATCATGCAGGCACTCATCGCCCATGGGGTAATTGGTGATTTCAGAGCGCCGGATCTACTGCGATTCGGATTCGCACCGTTGTACACGCGGTACGAAGATGTTTGGCTTGCAGCATCGATGCTCGCCCATATTCTTGAAACCGAATGCTGGCAAGATCCGGTCTACGCTACTCCAAAACTTGTGACTTAAATGGCCGGATACGACCCAGTTACTTGGGAACACCTCCTGGTTCGAATATACCCATATCGGTCCAGCAAAGATTAAATAAGTAGATGCTTGATTCTTATAACATAGACATCGCCAACGGTTTCTTACCCGCCCACGAACCACTTGAGGCACTCCCAGACGAATTTGGAATCTGGGATTCGATGGCTCGGAATTTCTCTGGATTACTGAACGCAGGTGTTTTCAGAACCCAGGCCGAAGCCATGCCGATAATTGACGACGTCTCGTCCCTGCAGACGCCGATGGAATTGGAACGGGCCATGCTGCTGTTATCTATATTCGGCCATGGGTTCGTCTGGCAGGACTACGAGTCCTCAGGCTATGTTCCAGAAAGTATCGCTATCCCTTGGACCCTGGTTGCTGAACAACTGGGCCGACCGCCAACTCTGGCCCATGCCTCGCTGGTCCTGAATAACTGGAAAAAGTTGGAGCCCAATGGCTCGATCAAACTGGGCAACCTCAGGACACTTATCCAGTTTCACGGCGGTCTTGATGAATCCTGGTTCTACCTGGTCACAACCGAGATCGAAGCTATAGGTGCAGGCGTACTCAGACAATTCGACCGCATACAACAAGCAGCGCAGTCCGACGACTTCCAGCAGATCGAAAATTCACTTGAGATGGTTCGAGAATCCCTGGTCGCACTGAATACGACGCTGAACCGTATGTACGAAAACTGTGATCCCTATATATTTTACAACCGAATACGGCCATTCCTGGCTTCATTTGAGAATATCGAGTACAGGGGATGCAAGCAGAATCCGAGAAGCTATTTTGGTGGCAGCGCAGCACAGAGTTCTTTACTGCAGGCTATAGATGCAATGTTCAGCATTGAGCATCAGGAAGAACAGTCAAGATCCTATCTCGTTAAGATGCGTGGTTATATGCCTACAGGTCATGCTGCCTATATTGATGCTCTAGAGAATGACAAACCCCTAGCCCATGCCATTGAGCAACATAATGGCTGTCGGCACATCCACACAGCATGTGTGGACGCACTGATCGAGTTCCGTCAGTCTCACCTTAAAATAGTGGCACAATACGTGTCATCGCAGATGTCGCAAACAGGCCCTGGCCACATCGGCACCGGTGGAACCGATCCGATGGTGTTTCTGAAACAAGTGGCAAAAGATACAACATCTTCTGTTTGAAAAAACTTCAATTCGGGCATGAAATAGTACTCATGGGCAGATCAATCCCACTGCAACGATTCGACGATATGCCGGTCATGGCACCACACATTTTTCAGGAGCACGATAACCAGCCAAATCCCAACATTATTCGGCTAAATCTAAATGAAAACCCACTCCCGCCTTCTCCAGACGCCATCGCAGCAATGCACGATGCCGTCAACATAACGAACCGCTATCCGGATCATTCCTGCTCTGCCCTGGCTCAAATTATCTCGGCACGTATCGGCATAAGCACGGACCGGCTGGTATTTGGTAATGGCAGTGGAGAAATGCTATTTGCAGCTGCAGCTATCGCTGTCGATAGAAATGAGCAGGCCGTTTTACCCGGGCCAACCTTCGCTCCGGTTGGGAAAAATGTTCGGCTTGCAGGCGGTAAAGTCGTCACAGTGCCTGTACTGGAAAACGGATCCAACAACGTCGACGCTATGTTGGACGCAGTCAATGAGCACACCGCACTGTTTTATCTGTGCACCCCCAACAGCCCAACAGGTGGTCTACTCGACGCCGAACAAATCAAGTTAGCCGTTGACAAGGTACCAAGCGACTGTCTGTTGATGGTGGACGAGGCTTATCATGAATTCGCTGCTTGGGAAGGCGGCCCGGATGTGCTGTCCTTGTTAGCTCCTCGCAGTGGCCCATGGGCAGTGATCCGAACCTTCTCCAAGGCATATGGGCTTTCTGGTGCTCGAATCGGCTATGCAATCACCGGCAATCGCGACCTGGCGGTTGGATTCTCGAAGGTACGAATTGGCTTCAATGTGAACCGGATCGCTCTAGCCGGTGCGTGTGCGGCGATGCGGGATCAGAACTATCTTGAGATGGTCCTGGATACTGTCAGTTGCGAGAGACAACGGCTTTCGCTAGAGCTGGAGAACTGCGGACTTCGCGTCTATCCATCGGCTGCTAATTTCCTGCTTGCCCGTACCGATAGCTCCTCCGACGCCATTTCTGCTAAGCTGGCAGAACGCCACATTCTTGTGCAGGCGCTGCCATGGCCAGATGAAAACGGATCGCTGAGGATCACAATCGGCACCGCCTTCGAAAACGACATCTTTTTGAGCGCGCTTACCAAGACCCTTTGAGCAAAGGCACCACTCCGAGTAGCGAGTCAGCTCAGCAGCCAGCCACCATCCACATCGACTGTGGTGCCAGTCACGAAGTCGTTCTCGATCACAAAAATGATAGCGCTCGCAACCTCAGTCGCGGTGCCTGGCCGGGGAATCAAATGACCGGCTGTTGCACTATCCAGCTTATTCGACCGCTCCGAGCTTTCTGGACCAAACATAGGCGTATCAATAATACCTGGAGAAACCGTATTGATTCGCTGCGGTGCAATTTCCGGTGCGACAGCTCGGCAAAATGCTTCTACAGCACCACCGACTGAGCCTAACGCGATGCCCCCTGGTTTGGTTTTTCGCGCAGGGGCTCCACTGACCAGAACAATTGCACCCTGGCTGTCTAAGTGCTCTGCACCCAGGCGTACGGCGTTGGTATAACCCCAAAGTTTCGCAAAGGACGCCTGGTAGGCATCGAGATCCATCTCGAGGAAGGGGCCCGCGGCTCTAGAGCCCCCGGTTGCGGCGCAAACTAAAATATCAAACTTTGACCATTCCTCAAAAAGCGTCGTGAGACCGGCTCTATCGAGAACGCTGCAGGATCGAATTTCAACGCCCTGTGCAACACTGTCCTTGGCTTTCTCGGGCTCTCGACTGACGGCCACCACATTTGCACCAAGTTCTGTCAATCGATTGGTCGTTGCCAGACCAATCCCAGAGGTTCCACCCAACACAATTGCCGTTTTCCCTGTCACGTCCATTTTTTACCCCCCATTGTTACTTACCTGACAATCAGAGCAACCCTTCTGCCGCGTCGATGGTTAGTTCCAGAATATCATTGACCCGTTCACAGGATTGACCGACCGTATTTTCGATAGTCCGGCAACGCACCATTCGAATTACGAGCTCCGACAAGCCGAAAGAATCGATTTTGCATCGAGCTGGTAAGCCTGGTAAAGCTCGGTGAGCGTACCTGATTCTCCATATCGATCGACCCCCAGTCCGCACACACGGTGCCCTGCCACAGCGCCCAACCAGGTCAGTACTGATGGATGTCCGTCCGTAACTGTCACGATGCGGACATTCGAGTCAATCGCACCAAGAAGTTTTTCGACCTGTGCAGAACACTTGTCCATTCCGTTATACCGCATCCGCTGTGCTTCCATCCAGCCTCGATGAAGACGATCGGCTGAAGTAATGGCAAGCACCGCAGTCGAGCCAGGGGAGTCATGATTGAGTTCGTCACAACTCTCGATCACCTGGGGCACAACGGCACCGATGTATGCTATCACAACAGAACAGGAAGATTGTGGCGGTACCAACCAGTATCCGCCACCTATAATCTCAGCCGTTAGCGTGTCGTCAATCTCTCGATCGAACTGCTCTATGCGACGTGTCGTGAGGCGCAAGTACACAGATCCACCGGCGATCACCGAGCAAATCAGCGCCTACAGCAATTTCTTGATCCTCCGTCTCCTCACGTTGTAAATACGAAAACGCAAAACTCATGATCGCTGAAAGTTCATCGGTAAACGCTGGCTCGAATGATGCCAAGCCCGGCTTACTCATTCCGATCAGAGGCGTCCCAATAGACTGATGAGCACCGCCTTCTGGCGCCAATGAGATACCCGAAGGTGTAGCGACCAATAAAAAACGTGCGTCCTGGTAACAAGCATAATTCAATGCATCCAGACCCCTTTCGACAAACGGATCGTAGATTGTGCCCACGGGTAACAGGCGTTCTCCGAAAATCGAATGAGAAAGGCCCGCCGCCGCCAGCAGCAGAAAAAGGTTGTTTTCAGCAATACCCAGTTCAATATGCTGTCCAGTTGGCGATGCCCGCCATCTATGCATGGTTTGCAGTTCCTCAACGGTAAACATGTCTGTCTGGCCATTGACATGGAACAGTCCACGCTGGTTAACCCAGCCACTTAGATTTGTCGACACAGTCACGTCGGGCGACACAGTAATGATCCTTTGAGCAAGTTCGGTATCCTGCCGGGCTAAACTCGCCAGCACTCGACCAAATGCTTCCTGGGTAGACATTTGATGCCCGTCCGGTTTTGGGAAAGGATACGGCACCGCCACCGCAGGTGAATATTTTCGCCGCTGACTCCGTGTAAAAAAAGGCACGTTGTGCAAGAACGAACGCAATTCCGAGTCTGGCACGCCTGTGCCCGCTGACGGCAACCACTCTTCTCCATCACTGATATCATGTTCAGACTTCAGTCGTTCGATCTGGTCAGACGTTAACATTCCGGCGTGATTGTCTTTGTGGCCAGCCAGCGGCAGTCCAAACCCCTTAATGGTATAGGCGAAAAAACAGGTGGGCTTGTCATCGCCTATGCTTTCAAATGCCTCCAGCATGCTTTCAATACAGTGCCCACCAAGGTTAGTCATCAGGGCGTTCAGTGCACGGTCGTCATACCTTGCCAATAATTCCGACACGCCGGAACGGGATCCAATATCCGCCTGCAGCGCTTCACGCCAAGCCTGACCGCCCTTGTACACCAAGGCGGAGTATTTTGAATTAGGGCAGGAGTCTATCCATTGCCGTAAAGCATCCCCACCGGGTTGTTCAAATGCTTTGTGTAGAAGCTTTCCATACTTGATCGTTACCACCTCCCATCCCATACTCACAAACAGTCGGTGGAAACGTGTTAACAAACGATCTGAAATGACCGCATCCAGACTCTGGCGGTTATAGTCGACGATCCACCACAGATCCCGCACGCTGTGCTTCCAGCCTTCAAGCAACGCTTCATAGATGTTGCCCTCGTCGAGTTCAGCATCGCCCAACACACAAACCATTCTGCTCCTGGAGCTTCGCCATGAATGTGCCTCTAGGTAATCCTGAATGAGTGCAGCAAAACTTGTCATCGCCACACCCAGTCCAACCGAGCCCGTCGAGAAGTCCACGTCGTCGATATCTTTGGTGCGTGATGGGTAGGACTGAGCGCCTCCAAGGGCCCTGAACTGGGCAAGATGATGTTTATCCTGTTTTCCAAACAGGTACTGAATGGCATGGAAAACAGGACTACCGTGGGGCTTAACTGCGACGCGATCTTCTGGCCTCAAGACTGCAAAGTAAAGGGCAGTCATGATGGTCACCATGGATGCACAGGACGCCTGATGGCCGCCTACCTTTAGTTCGCCATCGCCCTCCCGAATATGATTCGCATGGTGAATCATCCAGGTGGACAACCACAACACTTTTTTCTCGAGGACCTTGAGGAAATGCAGTTGGTCCGGCCTGTTGCCAGCTGGAGGTGGTTCGTCGTCCGGGTCGAAAGAGATCACTTGCATGTGGGTGAATCAGGATGGCCGAAGTATCAGGTCAATATATTTCCACTGATCGCCGGATTCTTCAGGTCATTCAGGAGGATGCACGAATCTCGAATACCGAACTGGCGGATCGTATTGGGCTTTCCCCTTCACCCTGCTGGCGACGAGTGCGCACGCTCGAGGATAATGGCGTCATTGAACGATACGTGACCTTGGTCAATGCGAAAGCTGTTGGTCTGCCCATCACTGTATTTGCGACTGTCGCTCTCGAAAAACAGGTCGAGTCCGCATTAGAGTCATTCGAGAAGGCGGTGATGGAACGACCAGAAGTGATGGAGTGCAATCTCATGACCGGCGAGTTCGACTATCTGCTTCGAGTAGTAGTACCCGACCTTGTTGCTTACGAACGCTTCCTCATGGATCATTTAACACGTATTAAAGGAATCGCGAGTATCAAGTCGAGTTTTTCACTCAAACAGGTCAGCTATAAGACAGCTCTCCCACTACCCAGTTGATCCGGGTCAATCTGAACACCCCGAACATATGGCGATTCAGCTTTGAAATTACGAGAGCCCGTAATTGTCGGTGTTGCTCAGGTTTCACAGCGAGAAGACGACCCTTTAGCAGCCCGATCGCCGCTGGATCTCATGGTCGATGCTGTATCCCAGGCCGCGTTAGATAGCGGCAATCCTGAGATTCTAGAATCAACAAACTCTATCCGGGTAGTCCGGGGTATGTGGGGCTACCAGAACCCAGCCCAATCCGTAGCCGAGAAACTCCACTTAACACAAATCGAAACCGGACTTACATCACTCGGCGGCAACTATGTGCAGACACTGGCTAATCAAAGCTTTCTGGACATCCAATCGGGACACTCGGATATCATTGTGCTCACCGGCGCTGAATGCGGACGGACGCAATCACGCGCTCGATCGGCCGGCTTGACGCTCGACTGGAACCCTGTCTCTGCTGCCCCCGGACAAAACCCAATCGGCAAAGCCCAGAAGATCACGCAACCCGATATATTTATTGGCAGCCACCGCAATACCCGCCACCAGGCTGAACTTCAACGCGGGATTCGACACCCCATCCAGTACTATCCCCTGTTTGAAATTGCTTTACGCTCTGCTTCGGGCGAAACGGTGTCGAGCCACATCGAAAGAATCGCTACACTTTGGTCCGGTTTCAGCACCGTAGCAAAGAACAACCCAGACGCCTGGATTCAACGTGAGTATTCAGCACAAGAGATCGCCACTGTTACTCAATCTAATCGGCCGGTATCGCTGCCTTACCCAAAGTTGATGAATTCAAACAACAGTGTTGATCAGGGTGCCGCTCTCATCGTGACATCGTCAACGAAAGCCAAACAACTCGGTATTCCTCGTGACCGATGGATCTATCCTCATGCCTCGACGGAAGCCTGGGATCACTTTCATGTGTCAGAACGAGATAACCTGTATTCGTCACCGGCGATCCGCCTTGCAGCTGCGCGACTGCTTGAATTAACCAACCTCGATTCGAGAAGTTTCGACTATGTCGACCTTTACAGTTGCTTTCCATCCGCAGTCCAAATTGCTGCAAACGAAATTGGCCTGTCCCTTAATCAGCCACTAACGGTGACCGGAGGTCTGACATTTGGCGGCGGTCCTTGGAACAATTATGTCATGCATGCAATCGCACGTACCGCTACCCTGCTGCGATCCAACCCCACCGCACTTGCCTTGGTTACCGCCAATGGTGGACTACTGACCAAGCACGCGCTGTGTATCTATTCCGGCACACCCCCCCAGCGACCATTCGCCTGGGCCAACCTCCAAAAAGATGTGGATAATCTGTACCGACGCCCCATCAAAGCCGAACACGAAGGAGAAGTAACGATAGAGACCTACACCGTCATGTATGAAAATGAGTCGCCAAGCATCGCCTATGCTGCATGCCTTCTGGACGACGGACAGAGAACGTGGGCAAATATCCTGGATCCAGACATCATTGAGAGTATGATCACATCGGAATTTTGTGGCTGCTCTGGGAAAATAGATGCCAACGGCCACTTTAGACCATACAGCTAACTTCATATTGTGACAGCGTGTAACACTCATATCCCCTGTGAACAGATCACTTATCTAGGCCGGGGCCTCGTACGGCCCGAATGTGTTCTAGCGACCCGCAAAGGCGACATCTATGCCAGCCACGGTAAAGGTGGCATCACACATATAGCACCCACGGATGACGTTACGAACTATTTTGCCAACAACACTCACAAGCCGGCTGATTTTTTACCGAATGGCTTCTCGCTCCGGCCAGATGGCTCTTTTCTTGTTGCTAACCTGGGCCAGTCAGGTGGCGTCTACGTGCTTGAGCGAGATGGTTCATTGCAACTCTTAATTGATGAAATCGACGGGTTGCCACTGCCGGCAACCAATTTTGCCAATCTCGATCGAGAAGGTCGGATCTGGATCTCTGTAAGCACAACCGCAATTGATCGAGAAGAATCATTTAACAAATCTATGGCAGACGGATTTATCGCGCTCGTTGACCATTCTGGCGCTCGAATTGTCGCGGATGGAATCGGCTTCACTAATGAAAACAAGGTTGATCCCTCAGGCCACTGGCTGTATGTCCATGAAACAATGGGTCGATCGTTATTGCGATTCCCGATAGGCGTAAACGGTGACCTCGGGCCGCGTGAAACCGTTACCGACTACGGTTCAGGAGTTTATCCCGATGGGTTTGAGTTCGACAGCGAAGGCGGTATCTGGTGTACCAGTGTGCTGAGCAATCGAATTATTCGTTTAGGCCCAGATGGTGTTCAGCAGACAATCATCGATGCCGGCAACCCTGAACTGGTCGAGCGTGCCGAGTCAGCCTATCGGGCTAATACGTTTTCCCGTTCATTGATCAACGAGGGTCAGCATAGCCCACTTGGAAACTGCGCTAGCTTGTGTTTTGGCGGCAAGGACCTTAAAACGATATACATCGGCAGCCTTCATCTGGACAAAATAGCCTGTTTTCGCGCACCCGTAGCGGGAACACCCCCGCCCCACTGGCATTTCTAGGCTCCGTTTATGGCTGAGGATCAAGACGCTCCTTGCAGCCCGACGGAACGCATGGTAGAAATGATTCGCATGAATAAAGGAGTATTTTTCTAATGACAAGACCAACAAAAGTCGAAGTGACCGAAGTAGGCCCACGTGACGGCTTGCAAGCAGAACCCAAGTTTGTCGAGACCGAAATTAAGATCCGACTCATTAACGATCTGATTGAGGCAGGTGTCCCTCGCATAGAGTTCTCATCCTTTGTATCACCCCGTGCAGTTCCCCAACTTGCTGATGTCGCTGAAGTGTTTGAAGGGATCGACAGGTCAAGTTCCACAGTACTTGCCGCTCTTGTGCCCAATGCCAAAGGTGCAGTACGCGCAGTCGATTCGGGTGTTCACGAAATCATCGTATTCCTGTCCGCCTCAGAGAGTCATAACAAAAAAAATGTCAACCGTTCAGTCGAGGAATCCTTAGCTGGGTTTGAGGAAGTCGCACGAATCGCAGCTGGGTCGAATATTCCAGTCCAAGGGGTGATCGCGACCGCGTTTGGGTGTCCTTTTGAAGGCGACGTGCCGATTGAGCAACTTGGACGTATCGCGAAACACTACAGCGAACTCGGATTCAAAGGTATCGGACTGGGCGATACCACCGGTATGGCC
>LUSG01000123.1 GCA_001629395.1 Gammaproteobacteria bacterium REDSEA-S15_B12
CCCGCCCCGATAACGGCCTGCACCAGGCAATACATCATCACGTAATTCGTAACGATCGCAGATCATCGGTAGATGGATAGCCAGGTCTTCCAACGGATTATTGCGGGTATTGGCCATCAGGTTGTCGATACTGTCCGGACCGTCGGATCGCGGGCGGCCACCGTAAGCCCCTTCGTTCACCTCGAGAAATACCCAGTAATCACCCGATGGGCGTATACCAGAGTACGACACAAACGACAGCGATGCCGAACTGCCCGCAATTATCTCTTCCGGTAATACCGGTGCCAGTGCTTTATAAATCAGGTCGATCACGCGATTGCACTGGGTAAATCTCGCTTCAGCTGCTGCCGGAAACTCCGGGTTGTATATTGAGCCCTTAGGTGCGATAACCTTAATAGGTCTGAAAGACCCTTCGTTCGAAGGCACCTGAATCTCTGAAGTCTCCGCATCCAGCAACAGGGATCTAATCGCACAGAAACAGGCCACCTTGGTCGAACCCTCAAATGGCACGTTGAACCCGGTTTCAACCTGGTCAGCCGAACCGGTGAGGTCGATTTCGATCGCGTCACCCTGGACCCGCACGCACACCTTGACGGGCAGTGTCGCATCCCGATTCTTGCCGTCGTCATCCATAAACCCTTCGGCACGGTATTCGCCGTCCGGTATTCTTTCAATCTTCTGCCGCAGAATCTTCTCGGTGTAATCCATCAGCTGCTGGGTTGCCGACAGAATATGGCTTTTACCGTAGCGATCCATTAATTCTGCAAAGCGCCGTACGCCTAACCGTGCTGACGCAATCTGTGCCTCGATATCGCTTTGTAACTGTGTCGCCGCGCGACTGTTTCGACCCAGAAACTCCCACATGGCATCATTACGGACACCTTTTTCATACAACTTGGTTCCGGCAAATAGCATACCTTCGGCGAACACATCAGGTATATCGATAATCAGACCTGGTGTCGCTGCACCGATATCGAGATGGTGTGCTGTGTTCGCTGCGAACCCGACCAGCTCGCCCTCATAAAAACAAGGAATAACGATCGCGAGATCGGGGGAATGACTCGCGCCGTAGTAAGGATGGTTATGTAGAACAACATCACCTTCGTTCCAGGCTCCTCCCTGCAGGGACTCCTGAATGCCATATAAGTAACCCGGTAGAGATCCTATATGCAGTGGTGTTGATTCGGACTCACACAGGGTATTGAAATCGGTATCAAAAAGACCGGCACCGAGATCCTGGGACTCCCGAATGATCGATGAGAATGACATTCGATAAAGGATGTGTCCCATCTCTTCCGCAATGGTATCCAGCGCTCCGCTGATCACCTGCAGAGTGATTGGATCCAGTTCGTCGGTTGCCATAGGTCGTTCTCTGTTCAGCAACCGTTAATTACTGCGCTCGATGGTCAAGTTCCCGTATTCTCCCGTCTGTGCGACGTACCCCGGGGGGACCAGAATGGTCGAGTTGTGCTGAATAATGATGGATGGCCCTGAAACCGCGTGACCAGCTAGCAACTTGTTTCGATCGTAGCGGGGTGTTTGTAGGCTTTGCCCATCGTCAAAAACAGTCTCCGCATGATAAATCAGTGCATCTTCGGTCGTGTTCGCCGCGTTCGCCTGATCCAGAGTCAACACCTCGAGCGGTGCCACCCGCTCCATACCGATGACCCGGATAGTAATCAACTCAACTTCACCCTCTTCAAAGGCATAACCATAATCAAGCTGGTGCTGGGCATGAAAACCCTCGACTATCTTAGAGACGTTTTCTGGCACTATATCGACATCAGGGATTGGTGCGCGCAACTCAAAACCCTGGCCGTGATAACGACATTCCGCGATACGTTGAAACTCCTGGCGCGCCGCGGGTACATCATCTTTCTCCAGGTCCCGGCGGCATTCCGATACCAGTTCCTTAACTAGACTGTTGATCCGGTCGATCGCCTCAGTTGTGGTATTGGAGAGTGATGTAATCAGGGAACGAGCATGTTCGTACTGCATGTCGGTCTGTAAAAGACCCATAGCGGCGGTAATTCCCGGTGCCACGGGGATAATGACGTTCTTGGCTGAGACAGCCTCTGCCAGAGCTACGCCATGCAGTGGCCCGGCCCCGCCAAACGGCAGCAGTGAGAACTCCCGAGGATCGACACCCCGGGCAACCGAATTAGACCGAATCGCGAGTGCCATATTTGAATTGATCACCTTAATGATCCCCAGGGCTGCGTCAGTCACCGAAATGTTAAGTGGCCGGGCGATCTTGGTCTCAATCGCGCGCTCGGCCAGGTCTCTATCCAGAGGCAGATCCCCTCCCAGCATCTTGTCCGCATCGAGTCGGCCAAGAACCACCTGGGCATCGGTTACCGTGGGTTCCTCCCCACCGCGGCCATAGCATGCAGGTCCTGGATCAGCCCCCGCAGAGCGTGGCCCCACATGGAAACCACCGGCGGAGTCGACGTAAGCAATCGATCCCCCACCTGCGCCGATCGTCACCAGGTCGATCATCGGGACCAATATCGGGTGACCGCTGACGTAGGAATCGCGTGCATTCATGATCTTGATGTGACCGTCAGGAATCGTACTGATGTCAGCAGAGGTGCCGCCGATATCTACTGTGATCATGTTGCGGGTGCCGCACCACAATCCCTCTGATTTTCCTCCGATCACACCGCCCGCGGGACCTGACATCAACATGGTCACGGCGCGTTGTGAACAAGCCTCTACCGTGGAGATACTTCCATTGGACTGAATTACTCGGAGATTGGCTCTATAACCGTGACTAATGAGTTTTTCCTGAAGATTGTTCAGGTAATAAGACGTACTCGGCCCTACGAACGCATTCATTGCTGCAGTGGAAAATCGCTCGTACTCGCGCAACACATTGGCCACATCCGATGACGTGCAGACAAACGCATCGGGCATTTCCTGCTCAACAATCTTCTTTGCCTGCCGCTCATGGGCGTCGTTCAAAAACGAAAACAAGAAGCCAATGACCACCGATTCAATGCCGCGTTTCTTGAACAATGCGACCGCTTCGAGCACCTCGTTCTCGTTCAGCGGCTCCACGATCTCTCCGGACGGAGGCATGATGCGTTCTGTGATCGGTATACGATTACGCCGCTTCACCAGTGGCTGACTCTGCCAGGGAACATCGAAATGAAGCGAGAAATTATGCGGTCTTTTGTGCCGTCCGATATGCAGGATATCCCTGAAGTTACGGGTAGTGATCATGCCCACCTCTGCCCCATTGTGCTCGAGAGTGACATTGGTCGCGACCGTGGTCCCATGAACAATCAGATCGATCTGATCGGGTTTAACACCCGCTTGTTCACAAAGCTCAGATAAGCCTTTGAGCACACCTTCGGATTGGTCATGCGGTGTGCTGGCAACCTTGTGGAAATAGACACCATGATCGGCTTCGATAACCAAATCCGTATTCGTTCCACCGACATCGACACCGACTCTAGCCATAGTGCACTGCCCGGAAGTTCACGATTAAAGAAGTGAGCTGGTATTTACTGTTCATGACGCCCCCGACAACAATTTTCCTTCAGCCCGAATGATCAAGGTTTTCCAGATAATGCAACACATTTTCCAGCGGCTCTACATCACCAAACTTGGCATCGATATCAAACAGGTTCCATTCGGTCACTGCCGGCACACGATCCCCCACCGCTTCGCGGACAACAATCGGTCTAAATCCTTCTGCGATGGCGTCTTCGGTCGTGTGCCGTACACAACCCGCCATGGTTACACCTGTAATAATCACCGTATCAACATCATGCGCGCGTAGAAATCCGGCCAGGTAGGTTCCATGAAATCCACTGGCCCGTTTTTTTACGATCACAAGTTCGTCATCCAGAGGCGCAATCCGATTGTCAATTGCACAAGTTTCAGTTCCAGCTTGCAACAACTCTACTGGAATCTTTTTGTGCCAGAGCCCCATGTCGGAAGGGTTCCCACTCGTGACATCATACGCGGTGGTCGTATAGACAATCGGTATGCCAGCTCCACGAGCTGCCTTGAGCAGTGCTTGTGTCGATGGGATGATCACATCCATGTTGTCGCAATAGAACACGTTACCCGGCCGTGTCCAGGCATTGGCCAGATCAATATTGAGCAGTGCGGGTCGCTCCCCATACCCAATTCGGCGCTGGAAACCCCGCTCCTGGTAGAGCGCAGAATCGATCGCAAATATTTTGTCTAAGGCGTCCTGAATATCGTCTGACATCTGTCACTCCCAGAGAATAGAACAGCTGACAATCACAAGCTCCCATACCACAGCGTGAACTGACCTGATCAGTCTGGCGCCGCGGGCCCGTGGCAACCCACCCTCTAGACAAGCCGCACGGCGCATGATCAGTATACAACAGCTGATTGACAGTTAAGTCCTCACAAATGTACCTGTCATCGCCTATCGGCAACACCAACACAGGTAGTGTTGACACGTGCACGGAACCAGGCTCGTCAGGGAATCATTTCCCAATCAAGGGCAAAACTTCATCTGCAAATGCGGCCAAGTGGTCAAGCCGCTCTTCGTAGGGTCCCACGAGATCCAATATCACATAGCGAACTCCCGCCTCGTAGAACTCCTGAAGATTTTGTGCAATCTGCTCGGCGGTGCCCAGCGCACAGTAACGCTCAGCAGCCCGTCGAAAATCCATGCTGTAGCGAATACTGAGGCTTTTAACCGCAGCATTCAGTGCCGTCTCGTAATCCTTATCTAACCGCGTAAACAGCAGGTGAGCCGACATGAACTGTTCAATTGCCCGTCCAGATCGATCGTACTCAACCTCAATCTTGTCCAATGATTCGCGGTACATATCCGGCGTCACCACATAGCTCATCCACCCATCTGCTATTTGAGCTGCCCGTCGCAATGCCGCGTCGGATCGACCACCCAACCATATTGGCGGACCACCATGCTGGGCTGGTGACGGTTCCATCAGGATATCTTCGAATTGAAAATGTTGGCCGGAATGACTCACCCTCTGCCCACTCCAAAGCTTGCGCATGACTTCGATTGATTCACTCAAACGGCTGCCGCGTTCAGCTATGGGTACACCGGCAACACTGAAGTCACTTTCAAACTCCCCACCCACACCCAAACCGAATATGAATCGGCCATTGGAAAGTAAATCCAATGTGGCAATCTGTTTAGCCGTAGGTCCTGGATGACGTAAAGGCTGAAGAAATACGGCAGTCCCAATCTTGAGACGATTGCTGAAAACTGCAGCCTGTGACAACTGCACCACTGGGTCGAGCAACGGAATGGAAAACGCAAGATGATCACCAACCCATATCGAGTCAAATCCTAACCGGTCTACTAGCTCGACAACATCACGACCGTCTTCCAAGGATGGGATCCACCGCCCAGTGGATGGTTCAGTGCGTCGGTGAATAGTTTGCACGCCCAACGTTAACCCCTCTGCCAGCGGTAATGTCATCCACCGTTCTCCCTCAAGTTCAATCTATTGCATATTAACAAAGCAACTTCCACGATACGGTGCAAGCTCTATAAATCAGATACATGGCAAATTGTGGATCGCATCTACCGTAAAACGACTTTTTTACTTGACCCAACGCGCCTGGACTGCGAGGCTCTACAAGCCCAAACTGAATTCTATACAAAATGGCACAATCTCCGTTACATCTCAGGGATCCCTACGGCGCGATGATCGCCAAACCTACTATCTCGCTGAGTGGCCCATCGGACCGACCTCTGAGTGATCTTCGGTTTGTGGCCAAGGACCTATTCGATGTCGCCGGACTGCCAACCGCGGCCGGCAGCCCCGATTGGCCAGAAACAAGACCGCTCCCACAAGTACATGCTGTGATTGTCAGCGAACTACTGGATGCCGGCGCCACACTAATCGGTAAAACCATCACCGATGAAATCTCATTGGGCATACTGGGAGAAAACAAATTCGATGGCACTCCCCAAAACCCAACCTGTCCTGGCCGCGTGCCAGGCGGCTCATCTGCAGGATCCGCTGTTGCGGTCGCAGGGGATTATTGTGACTTTGCACTGGGTACCGACACCGGAGGATCTGTACGCGTGCCGGCAAGTTTTTGTGGTATTTACGGGATTCGCCCGACGCAGGGGCGACTTGATCTCAGTGGAATGGTACCGCAGGCACCATCATCAGATACTGCTGGCTGGTTCTCGCGTAGTGCCAAGACGTTAGCCCGAGTGAGCCAGATACTTTACAAAGCGGATATTCCAAAACGTCTACCCAAAAGACTCTTGATCGCGCGCGATGCTTTCGCGTCTAGTGACGATACCGTTCAAGCCGCCCTGGCGCCGAAATTAAAACACCTCAGCGAATTATTTGACGAAGTCAGCGAAGTCGATATGGCACCAGATGGGCTTGTGCAGTGGTCTAAAGCGCAAAGAACCATTCAACCTACGGAGGGCTGGCACACATTCAACAAATGGATTGACCAACAAAATCCCAGAATGTCCTACACAGTCGCCCGAAATCTTTTTCTCGCTTCACAGATCTCACAATCCGACCTTGATGCGGCCCACTTGGTGAAACAGCAAGCCATCACCCGAATGACAACCCTGCTGCCCCACGGAACCCTGCTATGTCTGCCCACGACCCCTTTCTGCGCTCCCAAGGCGGGCCTGCCGGTACACCAGACCGACCACCTACGCACGCAGATTTCTCTGCTCTGTTGCCACGGTGGCCTAACGGGTGTACCACAGGTCTCTATACCCGGCGGCACGGTCGGAGAGGATCACGCGCCAGTCGGCCTATCCATCGTCACAGGCCACAATTACGATACCGATCTGCTTGCTGTAGCATTGGCGCTGGAGTCAAAACATGTCTGACCTACTTGAAGTTAACAAACAGGATGTAGTGAACGAGATTCAGCGCCTGTTCGAAACCTACGAAACGGCATTGATCAACAAGGATGTCGAAGTCTTGGATAACACGTTCTGGAACAGTGAACACACGATCCGTTACGCCATGCACGAAAACGGCTACGGATTTGATGAAATCCATCAACACCGGGTTTCCAGAAAGAAAGGACCCGGCATCAAAGAGGAACGTCGACGTTTGGAGATTCTGACGCTGGGTGATTGTTTTGCGACAGTTAATCTTGAGTTCAAGATCAGAGGTACAGAAGACATCGGCAGGCAAACCCAGACCTGGGTCAAGTTTCCCACGACCGGCTGGAAAGTGGTTAC
Organism: Gammaproteobacteria bacterium REDSEA-S15_B12; assembly: GCA_001629395.1. Classification (GTDB taxonomy): domain Bacteria; phylum Pseudomonadota; class Gammaproteobacteria; order Arenicellales; family UBA868; genus REDSEA-S09-B13. The sequence continues at coordinate 7,193 of LUSG01000123.1, forward strand.
AGCGCATGTCTCGACAATGGAGAAGCACCCTCGCTGGTAAGATCACGGGATCACGTACAAACCACCATTCACAACACCACCAAAAAATGGCAGAAAACGCATCGACTTGGGAACCCGCAAACAACGTTTCCGCCGCGATCACCACACGTCACTCCATCCGAAGCTTCCTATCGACCCCTGTCCCTCAGGAAGTTGTCGAGGAAATCCTGTCAGTTGCCCGGCGCGCACCGAGTGGTACCAACATGCAGCCCTGGTGGGTGTATGTGGTAACCGGTGATGGCAAAAACAGATTGTCTGACGCACTGCTCAAGGCCCATGACGACGGTGCCTCTGCCTGGGCGCCGGAGTACCAGTACTATCCCAGCGATTTTCAGGAGCCCTACAAATCAAGACGGCGAAAAGTTGGTTGGGATCTGTATGGGTTACTGGGTATTGAGCGTGGTCAAAAAGAAAAAATGCATCAACAGCATGGCCGAAACTTCCGGTTTTTTGACGCCCCGGTAGGACTGATGTTTACGGTTGATCGGAACCTGGAAATTGGCAGTTGGCTGGACTACGGCATGTTCATTCAAAACGTGATGTTGGCAGCCAGAGAGAAAGGGCTTCATACCTGCCCTCAGGCAGCTTTCACCGGTCATCATCAGGTCATCCGTAAGTGCCTTCCAATACCTGATGAACAATCCCTGGTTTGCGGGATGTCACTGGGCTATGCTGACCCGGATGCCATCGAGAACAGCCTTATCACTGAAAGAGAACCCGTTGATTCATTTACACGCTTCATCGATAGTTAAGCTTATTTTTTCGCCGGAGGTTGTCCATGCCTGACAAACGACCCAGCGCTACTCCGACTGTACAAATTGATAATGACAATACCATTGTCACGGAATGGCGTTTTCCGCCTCACGGAGAAACCGGCTGGCATATACATCAGTATGACTATGTTGTTGTACCCCTGGTCACTGGCGAACTGCGTCTGGAAACAGCGGATGGAGAACGCCTGGCCGAACTCGTTACCGGTCAGGCCTACGCACGCAAGGCCGGCGTCGAACACAATGTCATCAACAACAACGATTTCGAATTTGTATTCATAGAAATTGAACGCAAATAGCCCTGACCCTACCACTGATCAAGGAATTCACCATGACAGATGCTAAACCCACACAGACCTATTCTGAACTAACTGCCCTGCGTGCGTTCATGGGAAAACCTTCCGAGCTTGCGGCTAAAAAAAGCATCACCCGGCTTGACAAACACTGCCGCGAATTCATTGGCCGGTCACCGTTTGTCTGCATCGGTACAACCGATGGCACTGGCAAAGCCGACGTGAGTCCCAAAGGTGACCCGCCCGGTTTCGTACAGGTACTCGACGACAAAACGCTCTTTATTCCGGACCGCCCAGGCAACAACAGAATCGATTCTATGTCGAACCTGCTCAAAGATCCGGCTATCGCCTTGCTGTTTCTGATACCAGGCTTTGATGAAACGCTCCGGGTTAATGGCAAAGGCACCGTAATCCGTGATCAAACTCTCAACGCAACCAGCACGGTTAAAGGCCGGTCACCCAAAATCGGCATCAAGGTACAAGTCGAGACCGCATTTCTGCATTGCGCAAAAGCACTCAAGCGATCCCACTTATGGGACCCCGAGAGCATTCAGAATCGACAAGAAATGCCCAGCCTGGGTCAAATGATCATCGACCAGATCACGCCGACTGGAACAAAGGCTGATCCGGCCGATATCTCAGATGCCGATGACCGTGTTCAAGAGAGTATCCGTTCACACCTGTATTGACAGTCTCTGCGGACACCTACGCTAACAGAGAGTCTACAGCCTGAATCAGGTCATATCTTCGAGCTTCTGGATCTTCTCGACCAGACCTGGCGGGAAATCACTTTTCTTCTGCTTGCGATAATCGAAACCAACGACGACCGCTCTGCCGTGAGCCGCAACCTTCTGATGATTGCGACTGAAAACAACATGTTGTATCACAAAATAATCTTTTCCTAATTCAATCACTTTCCCGCCCACGAGTACCTTATCTGGCCAGGTCAGAGGTAGGCGGAAGTTACAGTCGACAGACTTGAGTATGCCGGTTCTGCCCGACTGCGCAGTCGCCGAACGCAATTCCACCTTCTCGAAGTATTCAAACCGCGCTGCCTCCATCCAACGGATATAGACGGTGTTATTGACGTGCTGCATCGAGTCCATTTCACCCCACACCACCGGCAGTTCTACGACAACCGGACAAGCATCATAAACTGCCTGCTCGCTGAATAATTCCATAACCGAAGGACCTAGGTTGGTAACCTGAGAACTTGAATTTCTAGCGACACTATTGCGGACAAATTTCGCACAACAATTCAATATTACGCCGACCCTCTTCTCCGGACACCTCTGGTTCCCGACCTTCTTTGATTGCGGAAACAAAGTCTGCAATCTCACCTGCGTAGGGATTGGCCTCGGCAAACGTCATCTGACCGCTGTCAGTATCAATCCGGCCACCCCCTCCGCGGCCGATAGTTTCGGAACAGTAGGCATAACCCGCAGAACCACCGATTTCACCACGATTGGGTGCCGCGAATAATGCGGATGATACAAACTGGGCCACAGCACCAGACTCAAATCGAAGACTGGCAGCAGCGGTTTCATCGTGGGCACTGCCCAGCACATTTCGAGTGATGGTGCTTGCAACCTCTGTCACCTCACCGCACACGGGCAGCAACATCCAGCGTAGCCAGTCGAGGCTGTGGGTCCCCACGCCGGCCAGGCTCCACCAGCGTCCAACTTCGTCATGGGCCCGCCAGTTGGCCGCATTGGGCGCTTGAAATGTCCATTGCGCACGCGCATACCGAATGGCTATGGTTTGCTCGGCATGCAGCTTGTCTGGTGTAGCAATCACCACGGCATCGAGGTCTGGGTCAGATAAAAAATGCTTCAGATCATCGAAAGCCGGTGTTGGGGAAGCGGCGTTGTGCTCTTGTGCAAAGCGGGTAGCATTTGCCTTATCTCGGCTGAGCACACTCCACAATGTGGCGCCTGCCACCTCAGCGATGGCCGGCGTCAGTGCATCACGACTGATGCTGCCTGTTCCAATTATTCCGAGTCGCAACATGGGTTACCCCGAAGTACAAAACATCGATTCTACCGCCGAGAAAGCCATTTACAATACGATCAAAAACAAGCCGTCCAACATCACTGCCCGCACAATTCCAGGTCAGCCCCAAATTTAGTGCAATCGCTGTAGACCGGCCTGCAGTCTACGCGAATCTCAAAGCCCTTTCGCTTAACGTATAGACACCGTAATATTACAATGACGTCTGATTCGGACCCCGAGAGTCACATCATGAAACTTGATCAAGAGCAGATAGAACACTTTCATTCCGAGGGGTATCTGTTTATCCCCGACTGTTTCTCGGCTACAGAAACATCCGGACTGCTCGAGGAATCCTACAAGGTTTACGCAATGGACCGGGAAGAAGTTGTTCGTGAAAATAGTGGGGTTGCTCGCACTGCTTTTGCAGCGCACACCTACAACGAGGGATTTCGTCTACTTGGAGCTCATCCGCGCCTGATTAAACCGGTCATGCAGCTACTCGATGAAGACGTCTACATGCACCAGTACAAGGTCAATGCGAAGGCCGCCTTCGATGGGGAAGTGTGGCAGTGGCACCAGGATTTTGGAACCTGGCACCGCGATGATGAAATGCCCGAACCCCGTGCCATGAACATTGCTATCTATCTAGACGATGTTACAGCAGCCAATGGGCCACTACTGTTTATACCCAGAAGCCACAAGGACGGCACTCTCCCCGCTGGGCACGACATCGAAACAACGTCGTACCCACTGTGGACGCTGGATCGGGAAACCGTGACCCGATTGGCTGAACAGGGTGGCATCGCAACACCTGTGGGCAAGGCGGGTTCCGTAGTAATGTTCCACTGCAATCTCGTTCATGCCAGCCCACCTAATATCAGCCCCTTCGGCCGCACGATCGTATACTTAAGTCTGTGTGCAGTATCGAATCATATCCGTCGCTATAAACGGGCCGAGTTTATTGCACATCGGGATTTCACCCCTATTGCCCCACTGGCTGATAACTGTTTGAGCGATCTGGGAGCAGAGGCTGCTTAGGTCCGCCCACTACTCCAGAATAACCGAATTGTGTCGCGAGTAGTGCCTGTCCGGCCCGCTTGCACTCTATTATCCAAGACTCGCACCTTAATATCTTCGAATTCAATACATCATGGCCCACAAACTAAAAATTAACGGCACTCGTTTTCTCGAGGACCTCGATGCACTGCGGGAATTCGGAAAACAGGGCATAGGCGTCGTCCGTCCCGCGTTCTCGGCACCGGATATTGCATCTCGGCGGTGGCTGGCCGAAAAATTTGAAGCCTGTGGATTGATACCCCGCTGGGACCCAGCTGCAAACCTGTTTGGTCTACCGGCCCAGCCGGGTCAGCCTATATTGATCGGTTCTCATTCCGACACCCAGCCCGAGGGTGGCTGGCTGGACGGTGCCTATGGCGTGATTCTCGCTCTCGAGGTAGCCCGGACAAGTCAGGAGTCCGGCGGTCCTCCGGTTGCTGTTGTTTCATTTCAGGACGAAGAGAGTGCGTTCATGCCGCTGACTGGCAGTCGCTACTTCAGCCGGTATCTAGACCTTGATTCGTTATACGATCTGACCAATGCTGCGGGACAGCGTTATGGTGATGAGGCGACAACGCTGCCGGAGGTCCAGGGGACCCAGCCGCTGGAAACAAACTATTTCAGTCACTTTCTTGAGGCCCATATCGAACAAGGACCCGTGCTGGACCTCGCCAATGAGACCATCGGACTCCTCGCACTCTGCATCTTCGATGTCAGCAACGAGGCGGGCCTGCTCCGGTTTGACTTGGACTACCGCGGCATCGACGCACTGTCTATCAGTTTGGGTACTTATCAGCTATGGGGAGGGGACGACACAATGTTCGGCCAGTTCAGCGGGAACGACAACTTTTTTCTAAAGGTGGTGTTGTTATAACTAGTTATACACTTCCATGGATACTTGTAATCATATTGTTCAGATGGGCGCTGATCCTTTTAAGGTAGCGGACATAGAGCGCCAGCGCAACCGCATCGTTTGATGCAAGGCCCTCCAAGTGTCCTTGGGCGAGTTCATTCACGATCCTGTCACAGATGGCGCTGATCTCAATCTTGAACGAACCCATCATTTCCTGTGCAGTCACCACATCCTGATTTCTTAGGACAGAGATCGTTTCGCCGAACCTGCTCTTCACCTCTTGTTCGATTCCTTGGATAGATTCCTCGTAGGCGCCCACCGTAAGTCTGGCGGGGTGGACTTCGGCGAGATCGAGAATATTCTTACAGTAGTCACCGATCCTTTCAATGTCAATGACAATGCTCACCAGCACCATCCCGCCGGGGAGTTCCTCCGATCCTTGCAGTGTGCAGTGCGTCATCACTTTCCGCCGAACTTCCTGCTCGTACTTGTTCACCTCTTTATCTTTCTGGCGAATCTCCTTGTTTACAACGGTGTCGTCGCTTTCGCGAAGAATCCTCACCGCTTCCACATACATCTCCTGGGCAATTTCAATCATCTCAAAAGATTCATTCCACGCCTGCTGGAGAAGATCGTCAGAACGCCACAGATTGATTATTTCCTTCCACATGGGTCACCTCGCATGGTTGTGAAACAAAAACAGACTATCGAAGACCTCATCATCTTCCACCAAGTATAATGACAGTGAGAGGGATGAGTACAAAGACTATTCCGAGATAGAGTACCGGCAAATACTTTTTGTTTACGGCCGCAGCCGCGATCCTTTCCGCGAGTCTAATCGGGATATCTCTTAGGAAGGGGACAGGGTAGATCAACAGAATTCCGAATAGATTGAAGATGAGGTGGCTGATGGCAGCGATGAGCGCCGAGACGGTGCCGGTGATGGCGGCGAGCAGTGCGGTGACCGTCGTCCCCACATTGGCGCCGAGAGTAAATGGGAATATCTGCCGAAGGTTCAGAACTCCTGCCCCCGCCAGAGGTACAACAAGGGAAGTGGTGATGGAAGAACTTTGAACCATCACAGTAAACAGAATGCCAAAGATAAATCCTCGGAGGGCCGTCTTGAAAATATACTGATCAAAGAAGACCTCAATCTTCTTCAGCACGAGGCTCCTCAACAGTTTCACCAGCGCATAGAGCATGAGAAAAGTGAGAAGAACGCTCAGAACAAGGTAGACCACATCGTTGCCGAATGAGATTCCTTCCACCACCTTGGAGCCAGATTTGATCGCCACCTTGATGGGGCTTGACCCTTGCAACACCTGTATGCTGTGAATCTTTCCAAACATCATTGTTGCGATCGATTCGGCGCTTCTCTGGATCATGTGGAACCGCTGCTCCAGAGGGAAAAGGATTGCCACCGACAGGAGGTTAAAGAAATCGTGAACGGTGGACGCCTCGAGAGCACGCTGGAATTCTCGCCCTCGATTGATGTGTCCCACGGAGACAATGGTGTTGGTGACAGTGGTGCCGATATTGGCACCCATGATCATGGGGATGGCGCCGTTCAACCCCAGGGAACCGCTGCTTACCATCCCAACAATGAGCGACGTAGTTGTAGAAGAACTTTGGAAGAGCACTGTTGCCAAGATTCCTATAAAGAGGGCAACAAACGGTTCGCTGGTGGTGGTGAGGACCGCATTAGCAAACCCTCCGCCCATATGTTTGATGGCGGAGGACATGCCATTGATACCTACAAGAAAGAGGTAAAGAGATCCTACAACGCCCGATCCTTTTATATAAGGGAGTAACCGATCAGAAATCATTTAAGCCAAAACCTTTTAGGTTGAGCACTTCGCATTATCATCAGAATACCCCGATTATTGAACTTTAATTTTAGTGCTAGCATGGATGAATTTCAAACATGAAAGCTGCAATTTCATCCAATTCAAAAAAATAGATAATTAAATTAGTGAATTAGTCTCAGCCTAATATTTTGGTATCAAAGAATCTATGCAAAGGGTGAATAAATGAATCGAGTAAGAGTTCTTATAATGATGATGTGCGTTATGGTGATTATGTCATTTGGGGCCGATGGGAAGTTTAGCGGAGTGTCATATTACCACTACACGCACAGTTCTGATAAGGATGCCGTCAATGGCTTTGGTTTCAAACGGGTCTACTTTACTTATGAGGAAGAGGTTTCAGATGGTATTTCGTATAAATTCCAGTCCGATCTTGACTATAAAAGTTCCCCGATGAATGTTTATGTGAAGAATGCCAAAGTCGATTGGAAATCTTCTTTCGGCAAGATAATCATCGGCATGCAAGGGATGAATATTTTCAATGTTCAGGAAAAGACATGGGGCTATCGTTTTCTGGAAAAGTCGGCAATGGATCACAGGAAGTTTTCGAGCTCAGCGGATATCGGCCTAGGCTTTTCACGATCACTGACGGCCGCCACAAAGGCAACGCTCCTCGTCACCAATGGAACAGGCTATAAGAAGTCAGAAAACGATTCTCACAAAAGGACTTCTTTCCAACTCGTATACGGTGAAATGAGATTGGATAAGAGAGATGGTTTCAATTTTGGTGGTGTGTTCTCAGT